>JAWWCG010000490.1:0-3546 GCA_033720555.1 Kiloniellales bacterium
AGGGGCTGGCCCCTTCGCATGCCGGCCGACCTCAAAAGCCGCGACGTCCAGGCGGAATTCGCGGGCCTCGGCCTCGATGCCGCAGTCGTGGTCGCCTACGGCCTGATCCTGCCCAAAGCCGTCCTCGAGGCGCCCCGGCTCGGCTGCCTCAACCTGCACGCCTCGCTGCTGCCGCGCTGGCGCGGCGCGGCGCCGATCCAGCGGGCGATCCTGGCCGGCGACCGGGAGACCGGCGTCACCGTCATGCAGATGGCCGAAGGCCTCGACGACGGCCCGATCCTGCTGCAGCAGGCGGTGCCGATCGGGCCGCAGACGACCGCCGCCACCCTGCACGACGCCCTGGCCGCGGTCGGCGCCGAGCTGCTGGTGCGGGCGCTGGACGGCCGGGCGGCGGGGACGCTGGCCGCGCGGCCCCAGGACGAGGCGCGGGCGACCTACGCCGAAAAGCTCAGGCGCGAGGAGGGCCGGCTCGACTGGCGGCGGCCGGCGGCCGAGCTGGCGCGCCGGGTCCGGGCGCTCACCCCCTGGCCCGGCGCCTTCGTCGCGCTGCCGGGCGGCGGCCGGCTGAAGGTGCTCGCGGCCGAGCCGGCCGAGGCGGCCGACGTTGTGGCCGGGGTGGCCGGGGCGCCCGGCACCCTGCTGGACGGGGGTTTTACCGTCGCTTGCGGCGGCGGCGCGCTGCGCCTCGCCGAGGTCCAGAAGCCGGGCAAAGCTCCGGTCGACGGGGCCGCCTTCCTGCGCGGCGCGCGGCTCGCCCCGGGCGCTGTCCTGCCGCCGGCGGAAAGCGCGCCGTGACCCGCTTCAAGCTGATCCTGGAATACGACGGCGGCCCCTTCGTCGGCTGGCAGCGCCAGGACAACGGCCCCAGCGTGCAGCAGGCGCTCGAAGAGGCGGTGCGCGGCTTCTGCGGCGAGCGCGTCGTCTGCCACGGCGCCGGGCGCACCGACGCCGGGGTCCACGCCTACGGCCAGGTCGCCCATCTCGACCTGGCGCGCGAGGTCCGTCCGGACAAGCTCGCCGACGCCTTGAACGCCCATCTGCGGCCGGCGCCGGTGGCGGTGCTTTCTGCCGAGGTCGCGGCGCCGGACTTCCACGCCCGTTTCTCCGCCGTCCGGCGCAGCTACCTCTACCGCATCGTCAATCGCCGGGCGCCGCTGGCCCTGGAGCGCGGCCGCGCCTGGTTCGTGCCGCGGGACCTCGACGCCGCCGCCATGCACGACGCCGCCCAGGCGCTCGTCGGCAAGCACGACTTCTCGAGCTTCCGCGCCGCCGAATGCCAGGCCCAGTCGCCGGTGAAGACCCTCGAGCGTCTCGACGTCGCGCGCCGCGGCGAGGAGATCCATGTCGAGGCGCGCGCGCCCTCGTTCCTCCACCGCCAGGTGCGCAACCTGGCCGGCAGCCTCGCCCTGGTCGGCCAGGGCAAGTGGGACCGGGCCAAGCTTGAAGCGGTGCTGGCCGCCCGCGACCGCACCCAGGCCGGCCCCGCCGCCCCGGCCGAGGGGCTCTATCTGGTCGCGGTCGACTATCCGGCCTAAGACCGCCGCCGGCGGTCTCCCGCGCCCCGCCCGAAACAATCGAAACGAAAAAACCGGCCGGGCGCGGTCAAACTGAAATCCCGTTGTCGAGAATGGTCGTCCGTGCCGCGAACCGCCGGCGGGGCGCCGCGACGGCGCCCCCTCTCGCCGCCCGCGAGGCCTCGCCGAGCATTCGCGATCCGCTTGGACTTCGACAAGAGACGACGGGAGACTTCCAATGCCGAAATACCGACACGACCTGCCGCAGCTCGCCGGGGGGCTGTTCCTCACCGACGGCGGCATCGAGACCACCCTGATCTTTCTCGACGGCCTCGAGCTGCCCCATTTCGCCGCCTTCGACCTCTTGAAGCGGGGCGAGGGCCGCGCCGCCCTCGGCCGCTATTTCCGCACCCACGCCGCGATCGCCAAGGCCCACGGCGTCGGCTTCATCCTGGAGAGCGCGACCTGGCGGGCGAGCGCCGACTGGGCGGCCCTGCTGGGCTACGCCGCGGACGAGCTGGCCGAGGCCAACCGCGCGGCCATCGCCCTCCTGGCGGAGGTGCGCGCCGAGCTCGAGGACGAGCGCACCCCGATGGTGATCAGCGGCTGCGTCGGCCCGCGCGGCGACGGCTACAGCCCACAGACCCAGATGACCCCGGAAGAGGCCGAGGCCTATCACGACGAGCAGATCGCCATCTTCAGCCGCAGCGAGGCCGACATGGTCACCGCCATCACCATGACCAACGCCGAGGAGGCGATCGGCGTGACCCGGGCGGCGCGCAGCGTCGGCCTGCCGGTGGCAATCTCCTTCACGGTAGAGACCGACGGCCGCCTGCCGAGCGGCCAGAGCCTCGAGGACGCGATTGAGACGGTCGACGCGGCGACCGGCGACGGCCCCGCCTACTACATGATCAACTGCGCCCATCCGACCCACTTCCAGGACGCGCTCCTGGCGGGCGAGGGCTGGGTGAAGCGGATCCGGGGCCTGCGCGCCAACGCCTCCACCCTGAGCCACGCCGAACTGGACGAGGCGGAGGAGCTGGACGACGGCGACCCGCAGGAACTCGGCCGCCTGCACGGCGCGCTGAAGGCCCGCTTCGGCCACCTCAACGTGTTCGGCGGCTGCTGCGGCACCGACCACCGCCACGTCGAGGCGATCTGCAAGGCCGCCTGCGCGGCGTGAACTGACTGGGCCGCATCGGCGCCGGCCCGCCTTCGGCGCGGGCCGGGCCGAGGGCCGGTTCGTCACGCCAGCATGCCGCTCACCAGCGCCTGGACGGCGAGGCTGATGACCACGTCGATGGCGACCACCAAGGCGGCCATCGGCGAGGAAATCTTCAGCGCCGTGCGCGCCACGAAGCCCTCGTAGACCAGGGTCACCACCAGCACCGCCAGGATCGCGAGCGTCGCCAGGCCCGGCGACAGGATGCCGCTGGCGGCGATCAGGTGGACCGGCAGCGACAGCGCGATCTGGATCACCACGCTCCAGTTGAGCGCCACCACGGCGAGGCGGAAGCGCTCCGGCCGGCCGAAGGCCATGGCGAGATAGTAGAGCGCCAGGGGAAAGGCCGCCCAGACGACGACATAGGCGATCGCCTCCACCACCAGGATGGCCAGGGGGCCGGCGGCGGTTTCGCTGCCGACATGCTCCATCAGCCGCAGAATGGCGAAGCCCGGCGCCACGATCACCGCGGCGAAGAACGAGCGCACGGCGGCCGGCAGCGAATCCTCGAACAGTTCGAGGCCGCGCGGATCCAGCTTCAGCAGGGTCCAGGCGCCATAGACGGCCGTCAGGATCTCCCGGGTGGTGGGGATCATGGCCGGCTCAGGCGGCGAAGTAGCCGTCGAGCACGCCCTGGTAGATGCGTCCGAGGCTCTCCAGGTCGTCCAGGCTGACCCGCTCGTCGACCTTGTGGGCGGTGGCGTTGAGCAGCCCCAGCTCGGCCACCGGCGCATGATCCTTGATGAAGCGGGCGTCCGAGGTGCCGCCGGTGGTGCCCAGTTCGGGCGGCCGGCCGGTCACCTCGGCGAC
>JAWWCG010000491.1:0-3545 GCA_033720555.1 Kiloniellales bacterium
ATGGGACGACGGCGTGATGGCGAAGATCACCGGCTTCATCCATCTCGATCAGGCCGGCTTCTACAGCTTCGCGTTCGAATCGAACGACGGCGTGCGCCTGGAGATCGACGGCGAGATGATCCTGGAAGACCCCGACGTCCATGCCGACCAGTTCTCCGACGTCGGCAGCATGGAGGTGGTCGAGCCGGGCTGGTATCCGCTGGCCATCCAGTACTTCGAACGCAAGAACACCTCGACCCTGCGCTTCTTCTGGAGCCCGCCGGACGTCGAGGGAACCATGCCCCTGGTTCCCGCCGAGGCCCTGGCCCACTAGCGGGCGTGCGGCGAGAGGAGTATCGGACATGGCGAAGGGCTATTGGGTCGCTTTCGCGGACGTCAGCGACCCCGAGGGCTACAAGGCCTACATCGCGGAGAACGCCAAGGCGTTCGGCAAGTACGGCGCGCGCTTTCTGGTGCGCGGCGGCCGGTGCGAGACGCCGGAGGGGCGGCCGCGCGCGCGGGTCGTGGTGATCGAGTTTCCGAGCTACGACGCCGCCCTCGAGTGCTATCGCTCGCCCGAGTACGCGAAGGCGATGGCGCTGAGAGAGGGCAAGTCGATCATGGACCTGGCCATCGTCGAGGGCTACGACGGCCCGCAGCCCGCGGAGAGGTGATCGGCTTCTGCCGGCGGCGGCGGGCCGGTGCGATTCGACGTGAGCGGAAAATGCTCTAAGCCGGAACGTCCCGGCTGTCGGCCTCGTCCAAGGAGTCCGGGTCGAGCACGTATCGCACCTCGGTGATCTTGTCGTAGGGGAAGCCGCCGATCCGGGAGAACTCGCGGACGATCTCGGCGTCTCGCGCCTCGTAGAAGCAGTAGGCCTTATCGGCCGTGAACACGCTCTCGAGCCATCGAATATTCTCGGGCCCCAGCCTCTCCAAGATCTCCGTGCCCACCTTGAGCATCGACAGCTGCTCGTCTCGGCACGCGCGCCCGATGCTGGGCAAGGGGCGCTCGACGACAAACCTGGGCATTCTAGCCTCCGGTCTCGGAGCGTGGGAGCGGCCCGCCATGTCCGCGCTCGCCAGCGGCTCCTCGCGAGCCTGGCGATCGCCGCGCTTCAGCCGCTCGCCCCGAGGCGTTATGAAAGCGCGGCCGCGGGCAAAAGAAAAGCCCCGCCGCGGCTAGGACGTCGCGTCGACCCGACGGGCGTGGCTGACCAGGCCGGTGGCTCGGGAATAGCGGTGAAGCTGGTAGATCGGCCGCCCGGCGGCCTCGGTCTCGTCGACGCCCTTGCGGACGTCGACGGCGACGCTGGGCATGACGCTGGCCCGGGTGCCGGCCCACGGCCGCTCGACCGGGCAGTGAACATGGCCACAGAGCAGGCGTTCGACCTGGGCATGACGGCCGACGATGTCGGCCAGGGCGGCGGCGTCCTCGGCCCGCCGGTAGCCGCCGACGTAGTGGTCCTCGACGTCGAAGGGCGGATGGTGGATGAACAGCAGGCTCGCCCGCGCCGGCCGGGCGGCCAGGGCGGTCTCGAGCCAGGCCCGGCGCGCCGGACAGAAGACTCCCTTGCGCTCGCCGGGCGCGGTCGAGTCGATGGCGATCAGGCGCAGCTCCCCAAGCTCGACGCTATAGTGGAGAAAGTCGCCGGTCTCGGGCAGGTAGGGCCGATCGGCGAAGGCCGCGCGCAGGGCCTGCTTGTCGTCGCGATTGCCGGGGATCAGGTAGAGCGGCGCTGCCAAGGGCGCCAGCAGGTCGCGCAGGCGGGCGTATTCCTCCGGCCGGCCGTGCTGGACCGTGTCGCCGGTGAAGATCACCGCGTCGGGCCGCTGGCGATTGATGTCCGCGACGCAGCGCCTGAGGTTGTCGGCGCGCCGCTCCGCCGCCGGATGGTCCGATCCGGGCGCGAGTATGTGGGTGTCGCTGATCTGGGCGAGGAGCATGTGGTCTAGGCAATCCCTTCACGGCCCGGTGCGAGGCGGCACGCGCCGCCTTGGCGCGCCGCCGCCACCGCCAGACCGTTCGGCCTTCGCCTAATCGACGATGTGATAGACCGGCGCCTTCTCCAGCTCCCAGGTGTCGGAGCGCCGGTCGTAGCGGGACAGGGTGAAGCAGTGCCAGTCGGCGTCGTCCAGCTTGGGATGGTCGGCCCGGTAGTAATAGCCCGGCCAGCGCGTTTCCGTGCGGAACAGGGTGTGGCGCGTCACGGACTCCGAGGCCAGCAGCCGGTGGTGCAGCTCCCAGGCCCGCTGGAGCTGGTGCAGGTCTTCGGCGCCGATGTGCTCCATGTCCTCCTTGAGCATGGCCAGCAGATCGAGCCCGCGGGTCAGCAGCGGCTCGTTGGTCGTGTAGTGAGCGCTGATGCCGCCGACGTATTCGTCCATGATCTTCTCGAGCCGCTGCAGGCCGTGAATCGGCAGGATATAGCTCGGCGAGACGGTGCCCGCGACGATCTCATTGCGGCCGACCCGGTAGGTCTCGAGCGGCCGGTAGATGACCGTCCTGAGGTCCTCGTACTGCTTTTCGCCGACCTGCGGCGCCTCGCTGCCCATGTCGGTCACGTAGTTGACCGCCGCCTTGGCCGCGATGCGGCCCTCGGTGAAGGAGCCCGAGGAGAACTTGTGGGCGGTGCCGCCGATGGTGTCGCCGGCGCCGAACAGGCCGTCGACGGTCATCATGCGGTTGTAGCCCCACTGGTAGTCGCCCGGGGCGTAGTCCGCCGGCCCGCTCGCCCAGGCGCCGGAGCAGGTGGCGTGGGAGCCCATGACGTAGGGCTCCGAGGTGGTCAGCTCCGGGTTGGTGTGCTTGGGGTCGATGTTCTGCGAGGCCCAGACCACCGCCTGGCCTATCGTCATGCCGAGGAAGTTCTCCCAGCCCACGGTCTCCTTGTGCGGGTCCTGGAAGGCCTCCTTGGTCACCATGCGGATCGGGCCGCCGCCGGCCTTAAGCTCCTCCAGCAGGGCGTGGTTCCTCAGGCAGGTCGGCACGGGATGCCGGTCGACGTAGTCGCCGACCAGGTTCTTGGTGTGCTCGTACCATCGCGACTCGTACTCTTCGCCGTAGGCGTTCTGGGTGTAGGTCTTGAGGTGCAGGAAATAGGCGCCGACCGGCCCGTAGCCGTCCTTGAAGCGGGTCAGGACGATGCGATTCTCCATCTGGGTCATCTTGGCGCCGACAAGGATCGGCAGGGCGTAGGCGGAGGCGCTGCTCCAGGGCGCGTACCAGGTCCGCCCCATGCCCTCGCCCACCGCGCGGGGCTTGTAGATGTGCGAGGCGCCGCCGGCGCAGACGATGACCGCCTTGGCGCGGAACACGTAGAAGTCGCCGGTGCGCACGTTGAAGCCGACGGCGCCGGCCACCCGGTTCTCCTTGGCCTCGTCCATCAGCAGGTGGGTCACCATGATCCGGTTGTAGACCTCGGTCGCCGCCTTGCGGGCGGCCTCGGCGACGATCGGCTTGTAGCTTTCGCCGTGGATCATGATCTGCCACTTGCCCTCGCGCTGATACCGGCCGGTCTCCGGGTCGCGCATGATGGGCAGGCCCCATTCCTCGAACTTGTGCA
>JAWWCG010000492.1:0-3543 GCA_033720555.1 Kiloniellales bacterium
GGCACGCTGGTATCGAACTCCCGGCGGCGCCCGGGCCTGGCCCGGCGCCGGCGCTCGACCCGCGCGCGGCGCAGGCTCTCCGGGTCGTCGCTCTCGCTCAAAAGCTCGGCCTCCCAAATTTGTGTAAAGCCCGCGGCGCAAATTCGCGGAAAGATGGGTCGGCCGGCGGCGGTTTGCAAGGCCGCGGCCGGATTCTATCTTCGCGGCGCCGGCGGCCGCCGGCGCGAGGCGCGTGGGCCGACGGGAGAGAGGGGCGATGGTACGCCGAGTGCGGCTGTGGAGCGGTCTGGTGCTGCTCGCCTTCGTCGTCACCCACTACCTGAACCATGCCCTCGGCCTGGTCTCGCTCGAGGCGCTGGAGGCCGGCCGCGCGGCCTTCCTCTGGCTGTGGCGGGGGCCGGTTGGCACGCTCGCCCTCTACGGCGCCCTCCTGGTCCACATGGCGCTGGCGTTCTGGGGGCTCTATCAGCGCCGGCGGCTCGCCATGCCGACATGGCAGGCGGTCCAGGTGCTGTTCGGCTTCGCCATCCCGCCGCTCTTGGCGCTGCATATCCTCGGCAACCGCCTGGCGGCGGAGCTGTTCGCGACGAACGACACCTACACCTACGATCTCCTGATCTATTTCGTCTTCAATCCGACACTGCTGGCCAAGCAGGTCGCCATCCTTCTCCTGGTTTGGATCCATGCCTGCATCGGGCTGCACTACTGGCTGCGCCTCGAGGCGAGCTATCGCCGGGTGCTGCCGCTGGCCTACGGCCTCGCCGTGGTCATCCCGACGCTCTCCCTGACCGGCGTCCTCGCGGCCGGCCGCGACGTCCTGCGCCTGGCGCAGGATCCGGACTGGCTGGCGGCCGCCACCCGGCAGATCAACTTTCCCGACGCGCAAGGCGTCGAGCTGATCTACGCCGTCGAGAACGGCTTCTACCTGGCTTTCGCCGCGGCGCTGCTTCTCGTGCTTGCCCTGCGGCCGCTGCGCGCCTGGTGGCAGCGCCGCCACGGCATCGTGACGCTCACCTATCCCGACGCGAAGCGCGTCCGCGTCGTTCGCGGCACGACGATTCTGGAGGCGAGCCGAGGCGCCGGGATCCCCCACGCCTCGGTCTGCGGCGGCCGCGGACGCTGTTCGACCTGCCGGGTGCGGGTCGCCAAGGGCCTGGACGCGCTGCCCGAGCCCGGCGAGGAGGAGCAGCGGGTGCTGCAGCGCATCGGCGCGGCGCCCAACGTCCGCCTGGCCTGCCAGACCCGGCCCGGCGCCGATCTCGAGGTGGCGCCGCTGCTGCCGTCGGCGCCGGCGATGCGGGAGGTCGGCCGCCGGCCCGGCTACCTGCAGGGGCGGGAACAGGAGATCGCGATCCTGTTCGCCGATCTCAGGGACTTCACCAGCCTGTCCGAGCACAAGCTGCCCTACGACGTGGTCTTCATTCTCAACCGCTATTTCGCCGCCATGGGGCTGGCGGTCGAGGAGAGCGGCGGGCGGGTCGACAAGTTCATCGGCGACGGCGTCATGGCCCTGTTCGGCCTCGAGGGCGACCGCCGGCGCGGCTGCCTCGACGCGCTGTCGGCGGCGCGGCGCATGTCGGAGCGGCTGATGGAGATCAACGCGGCCCTCGAGCACGATCTGGCGCAGCCGCTCAGGATCGGCATCGGCATCCACACCGGCGCGGCGATCGTCGGCGAGATGGGCTACGGCCAGGCGGTGTCGCTCACCGCCGTCGGCGACGCCGTCAACATCGCCAGCCGGCTCGAGGCCCTGACCAAGGAGCTCGACGCGCAGCTCGTGGTCTCGGAGCCGGTGGCCCGGCGCGCCGGGGTCGACCTGGCGGCCTTTCCGCTGCGCGAGATCGAGGTGCGCGGCCGCGCCCAGCCGCTCCAGGTGCGAGTGGTGGCGAACGCGCTCAAGCTGCCGATCGCGGCGGACCGGGCCGCGGACAGAGTGGTGGACCGAGTCGTGGACCGCGCCGAGGCGCCGGCGCGATAGGCCGGGGGCGGCTACTGCTCTAGCTGGCGCCGGCGCGTTTCCTGTAGTCCTCGATCGCCGCCTTCAGCTCGGTGTATTCCTCGCAGCCGAAGAAGCAGGCCTTGTCCAGCACCGTCAGGCGCTCCTCGGCCTTGGAGAGTTCGTCGAGCTCCAGGTAGAGCTCGCCGAGGTACTCGTTGGCGCCGAGGTGGCTCGGCTGCAGTTCGAGGGCGCGGGCGTAGTATTGCAGGGCGGCGTCCACGTCGCCCAGCTTGCGGTGGCTGTAGCCGAGGTAGTTGAAGGCGTCGGCGCTGTCCGGCCGCGCCGCGACGACCTTTTCCAGCAGGGGAATGGCCTCGGCGTAGCTCTCCGCCTCGACCAGGGCCTGGGCCTTCGTGAAGTTCGGGTCGGCGGCCTTGACGGCCGAGCCGCCGCCCCCGCCGCCCGCGGCCAGGGCCGGGCCGGCTGCCGCCAGGCCGACGATCAGGAGTCCAACGATTCGCAGGCGTGTGGCCATGTTTTCGCTCCGCCAGTGGTTATGAAGTGTGCATGCCGTAATCATGCAGGGGTCATGCCTGGCGGAAAGTATCGGAATCCCTGGCGCCGGCGGTCAACACAAGCTGCCGTGATCGCGCGAGGGCTCGCACGCGCCCGCCGTTGGAAAGCCCGCCGTCGGATAGCCCGGCGTCGCATAGCCCACCAACGGTTAGACTGTCGGCGGCGGTTGCCCGGAAAGGAGGGCGCCATGGAGGTGCGATTCGGCCGCACGGCTGAGGACTACGGGCGGTTTCGCGCCGGCTTCCCGGAGAGCCTCTTCGCGCGGCTCGAAGCCCAGGGGACGATCCGGCCGGGGCTCAGGGTGCTCGATCTCGGCGCCGGGACCGGCAGCCTCGGCCGCGGCTTCGCGCGGCGCGGCTGCGCCGTGGTCGGGCTCGACCTGTCGGCGGACCTGATCGCCGCGGCGCGCGCGCTGGACGCCGCGGCGGGGCTCGCCACCGCCTATCTGGCGGGCCGCGCCGAGCGGGTCGCGCTCGCCTCCGGGGCCTTCGACGTGGTGGCGGCCGGCCAGTGCTGGCACTGGTTCGACCGGGCCGCGGCGGCGCGCGAGGCGCGCCGGCTGCTCGCGCCCGGCGGCCGTCTGGTGATCGCCCACTTCGATTGGATCCCGCTGGCCGGCAACCTGGCGGCGGCGACCGAGGCGCTGATCCGCGAGCACAACCCGCACTGGGCGCTCGGCGGCGGCAGCGGCCTCTATCCCGCTTGGCTGGCCGACGCCGCCGCGGCGGGCTTCGAGGACATCGAGACCTTCTCCTACGACGAGCCGGTCGCTTACGGCCACGAGGCCTGGCGCGGCCGGATCCGCGCCAGCGCCGGGGTCGGCGCCAGCCTGCCGGCCGCGGCCGTCGCCCGCTTCGACCGGGCCCTGGCGGACCTGCTGGCCGCGCGCTTTCCCGACGAGCCCCAGGCGGTGCCGCACCGGGTGTTCTGCCTCACCGCCCGGGCGCCCGGGGCCGGCTCGGCCGCCTGACCGGAAGCGCTTCGTCGCATCTTTGCGCGGCGCCGGCTAAGGCCTAGACTGGCGGCCA
>JAWWCG010000493.1:0-3536 GCA_033720555.1 Kiloniellales bacterium
CATGAAGCCGGTGATGTTCTGCAGGAAGACGAGCGGCACGCCGCGCTGGCAGCAGAGCTCGATGAAATGCGCCCCTTTGAGGGCCGAGTCCGAGAACAGGATGCCGTTGTTGGCCAAGATCCCGACCGGATAGCCGAACAGCCGGGCGAAGCCGCACACCAGCGTGGTGCCGTAGAGCGCCTTGAACTCGTCGAACTCGCTCGCGTCGACCAGCCGGGCGATCACCTCGCGGCTGTCGTAGGGCGTCTTCAGGTCCTTCGGCACCAGGCCGTAGATCTCCTCGGGCTCGTAGAGCGGCTCCTTGGGCTCGGCGACGGCCAGGGGATTGCGCTTCACCCGGTTGAGGTTGGCGACGACGCGCCGGGCGATGGCGAGCGCGTGGCCGTCGTTCTCGGCCATGTGGTCGGTGACGCCGGAGGTCCGGGCGTGGACCTCTGCGCCGCCCAGCTCCTCGGCGCTCACCACCTCGCCGGTCGCCGCCTTCACCAGCGGCGGTCCGCCGAGGAAGATGGTCCCCTGCCCGCGCACGATGATGCTCTCGTCCGACATGGCCGGCACGTAGGCGCCGCCGGCGGTGCAGGATCCCATGACGACGGCGATCTGGGCGATGCCCTCGGCCGACATGTTGGCCTGGTTGTAGAAGATGCGCCCGAAGTGGTCGCGGTCGGGGAAAACCTCGTCCTGGTTCGGCAGGTTGGCGCCGCCCGAATCCACCAGATAGATGCACGGCAGGCGGTTCTCCCGGGCGATCTCCTGGGCGCGCAGGTGTTTCTTCACCGTCACCGGATAGTAGGTGCCGCCCTTGACCGTGGCGTCGTTGGCGATCACCAGGCACTCGTTGCCCGCCACGCGGCCGATCCCGGTGATCAGCCCCGCCGCCGGCACCTCGGCGCCGTACATGCCGTAGGCGGCCAATTGGCTCAGCTCCAGGAACGGCGCGCCGGGGTCGAGCAGGCTGCGGACCCGGTCTCGGGGAAGCAGCTTGCCGCGGGCGAGGTGCTTCTCCCGCGCCGCGGCGCCGCCGCCCTCCTTCACCTCGGCCACCTTGGCCTGCAGGTCTGCGACCAGGGCGCGCAGCGCCTTGGCGTTGTCGCGGAAGGCCTTGGTCTTGGTGTCGATCGCGCTTTTGAGAACCGTCATCGCCGCTGTACGTGTTCGCCCCCGAGCGTGCGCATTGCGCGCGAATCGCCCCTGCTACCGTGCCTAGAGTTGCCGCTGCCCCCGGCGGTCGCAAGAGAGAATTCCGGGCCGCTCTCGAGGCGGCGCCTTGCCCCGGGCGCGGCCCTCGCCCTATCGTCTGACCGGGAGGTGTCTCAGATGGCGATAGCGACGACGGCCGGCCTCGACGCGCTGCGCGCCAGCGCCGAGGTGGTCCACAGGCACATGGCGCCGACGCCCCAGTACGCCTGGCCGCTGCTGTCGGCGCGCGCCGGCTGCGAGGTCTGGGTGAAGCACGAGAACCACACGCCGATCGGCGCCTTCAAGCTGCGCGGCGGCCTGGTCTACCTGGACGCCATGACGCGCCACCGCGGCGAGATCCGCGGCGAAATTCGCGGCGTCATCGCCGCCACCCGCGGCAACCACGGCCAGTCGATCGCCTACGCCGCCGCGCGCGCGGGCCTGCGGTGCGTGCTCGCGGTCCCCCACGGCAACAGCGTCGAGAAGAACGCCGCGATGCGGGCGTGGGGCGCCGAGCTGGTGGTCGAGGGGCACGACTTCCAGGCGGCTTTGGAATACGCCCGCCAACGCGCGCGCAGCGACTCCCTCACCTTCGTCGAATCGTTCCACCCGCTGCTGGTGCAGGGCGTGGCGAGCTACAGCCTGGAGCTGCTGGAGGCGGTGCCGGACCTCGACGCGGTCTACGTGCCGATCGGCCTCGGCTCCGGCATCTGCGGCATGATCGCCGCCCGCGACGCGCTGGGCCGCACCACCGAGGTGATCGGCGTCTCTTCGAGCGAGGCCGCCTGCTACGCGCTCTCCTTCGCCCAGGGCCGGCCGATCGCGACCAACAGCGCCGACACCCTGGCCGACGGCATGGCCTGCCGGGTGCCGGTGGCCGAGGCCGTCGCCGCCATCAACAAGGGGGCGTCGCGGATCGTGACGGTCAGCGAGGCGGAGCTGAAGGCGGCCATGCGCGCCCTCTACCGGGACACCCACAACCTGGCCGAGGGGGCCGGCGCCGCCGCCACCGCCGCCTTGCTGCAAGAGCGCGAGCGCATGGCGGGCAAGAAAGTCGGGGTGATCCTCTCCGGCGGCAACATCGACATGGATCTCTTTCGAAGCATCCTGGCGGAGGACACGTGATGTTCGACGGCAAAAGGATTTTGATCACCGGCTCGAGCCGGGGCATCGGCCTGGCCGCGGCCCGCGCCTTCCTCGACGCTGGCGCCCGGGTCGCGATCAACGGCCGCAGCCAAGCGTCGGTCGAGGCCGCGATCGACAGCCTCGGCGCCGGCGCGCGCCTCATCGCCGCGCCGGGCGACGTCGCGTCAGTCGCGGCGTGCGACACGGTCGTCGGCCGGGCCACCGAGGCCCTGGGCGGCCTCGACGTCCTGGTGAACAACGCGGGCGTCTACGCCATACGCTCGGTCGAGGAGACGGACGAGGCCCTGTGGGACGCGATCCTCGACGTCGGCCTCAAGTCCGCCTTCTTCTGCAGCCGGGCCGCGCTCCCGGCCCTCAGGGACGGCGCGGGCGCGATCGTCAACGTCTCCTCCTCGGCCGGCCTCATGGGCTTCGCCGGGATCGCCGCCTATTGCGCGGCCAAGGCCGGCCTGGTCAACCTCACCCGCGCGCTCGCCCTCGAGCTGGCGCCGGACGTGCGGGTCAATTGCGTGTGTCCCGGCCCGGTCGACACCGACATGGGGCGCCTCAACCTCGACCCGACGCTGCCGGCGTCGGACGCCCGTGCCGCGTTCGCGGCCAGCATTCCCCTCGGCCGCATGGGCGAGCCGGAGGAGATCGCGGAGGCGATCCTCTGGCTGGCCTCGGGATCGAGCAGCTTCGCGACCGGCGCGATCGTCGCCGTCGACGGCGGCCGCACGCTGGGCGGCGCGAAACGGCGCCGCGATTAGGGCCGTCGATTGGCTCTAGCGCGGCCTCACCAGCCGCCGGTCTCCAGCCAGCGCTCCACCTGGTCGAGCCGGTCGTGGCCCCAAAACGGCTCTTCGCCGACGAAAAAGAAGGGCGAGCCGTAGACGCCGCGGGCGATGGCGGCATCGACCTCCCGGCGCAGGCGATCCTTCACCGCCGGATCCTCGAGCGCGGCGCCGAGCGCTTCGCGGTCGGCCCCCAGCTTCGCCGCTTCCGCGATCACCGCCGCCGCCGGGCTCATGTCCCGGCCTTCGCCGAACGACCCGCGGAAGACCGCCTTGGCGAGATCCCGGGCGCGCCCAGGATCCTCCTCGGCCAGCCAGTAGTAGGCGCGGCAGGCGGCGACGGAGCCGAAGGGAAAAGGCTCGGGCAGGACGAAGGGCACGCCGATGCGGCGCGCCGAGCGCGGCATGTCGATCGCCGCGTAGCGGTCCTTGAGCGGC
>JAWWCG010000494.1:0-3534 GCA_033720555.1 Kiloniellales bacterium
CGCGGCGCTTTTCCCGCGCCTAGCTCAGCGGCCAAACCTCCGAGAGGAACTTCCAATTGATGAAGTAGTAGAGGACGAAGGCGATGAAGAAGATGCTCACCAGGGTGATCGTCCCCGGCAGCTTCAGCGTGCCGGCGCTGCCGTAGGTGGCGGCCGCCTCGCCGCCGGCGACCACCGGATCGGCCTTCACTTCGGCGGCGGTGCGCGGCTTGCCGAACAGGATCGAGCCGACCACCACCAGGATGAACATGAGGCCGCCGAGGCCGGCGATCACGCCGAAGATGCCGTTGAGCCCCATCATCAGGAAGGCGGTGCCGGGGTAGTCGAAGCTGAGCGCCGCCTCGCTGAAGGTGATGTCCCAGTGGCGGCGCGATACGCCCAGCGTCCCCGCGCCCATCATGAACAGCGAGATGCCGGCCACGCCGACCGCGAAGACGTAGGGCTGCCACTGGGCCATCTTCTTCCAGATCAGCTCCCGGCGGAAGATGAGCGGCACCACCAGGTAGGTGAGCGCCATGAATGCCAGCGTGGTGCCGGCGACCACCGTGCCGTGGAAATGGCCCGGCACGTAGAGCGTGTTGTGCATCAGCAGATTGATCTGCTCGGTGCCCAGCACGACGCCGGAGATCCCGCCCAGGAAGCCGAACAGGACCACCGACAGGGCCATGCCGGAAAAGGCCGGGTTGCCCCAGGGGGCGTGGCGCAGCCAGCCGAAGACGCCCTTGTCGAAGCCGCGCCGGCGCTGCGCCGCCTCGACCGCGCCGGGCACGCTCATGCCGTGGATCATGCTGCCGAGCACGGCGAGATAGAAGGCGTAGCTGGTGTTGAACACCTTCCACTCCGAGCTGATCCCCGGCTCCACCAGCATGTGGTGGGCGCAGGCGAGCTGCAGAAACAGGATGTAGAGCAGGAAGGCGGTGCGGCTGACCTTCTCGGAGATCGGCTTGGCGCCGAGCACCAGGGCGGCGATGACGTACCAGACCGAGACCTGGGCCGACACGTTGATCTGCTGGGAGGAATGGCCCATGCCCCACCAGACCAGCTTGTAGGTCACGGAATCGATGTCGCTGATCAGGCCGAGCGACCACAGCCAGGTCGGCACCAGGATGATCGCGCCGGAGGCGATGGTGAAGATGGCGATGATGGCGGCGGTCAGCGCGCCGAAGGTGACCAGCGGGATCGAGCCCTCGTAGGTGCCCTCGTCCTTGGCGATCACCAGGGTGCCGAAGAAGACGATGCAGCCGAGCAGCGCGCCGACGGCGAACAGGATCAGGCCGAGATAGAAATGGGGCGCCGCCTGCATCGGCACGTAGGAGGTGAACATGACGCTCGATTCGCCCTGCAGCACCGCCACCGTCGCCAAGAGCGAGCCGCCCAGCATCAGCAGGTAGCCCAGCCACGCCACCTTGGGCGCCGCCAGGCGACAGTTGAGGATCACCGCCGAGGCGAAATAGAGGATCGCGATCTCGAAGAAGATGATCCAGAACAAGAGCACCGCCGCGCCGTGGGCGGTGAGCACCAGATAGAACATCTCGGCCGGCAGAAGATGCACGGCCGGCCAGCGGGTCAGCGCCACGAGGACGCCGAAAAAACCGCCGACGGCAAGGAAGACGACGGCGGTCACGGCGTTGATCTTGATCAGGGTCTCGGCTTTCGCGTAGACCTTCAGGCCGGTGTCGAGGCAGGTGCGATACTTCTCTTCAACCCCGGCGATGACGTCTTCGGCGGTGGTGGCGCTCATGGTCTGGCTCCTCACTCAACCACGTAGATCCGGCCCACCATGGCGTGGTGGCCGATGCCGCAGAACTCGTTGCACACGACCCCGAATTGGCCGGTCTCCTCCGGCGTGATGGTGAGCACCATTTCGTAGTTGGGATGGACCTGGATGTTGATGTTGGTGGGCTGCAGGGAAAAGCCGTGCTGCCAATCCATCGACGAGAGGTGGAGGCGATAGCTCTGGCCCTTCTCCAGCTCGAGGATCGGCCACCACTCCCACAGCCGCGCCAGCATGTAGATGTCGCTGCCGGGCGGCGGCCGAACCACGGGGACGCCGGTGTCCCCCTCCTCGCGCACCGTGTAGGCCTCGGCCATGGCCTCGGTCTTGGCGGCGAAGGCGTCCGGGTCGATCCGATAGGCTTCGTTGGAGAGGTTCTGCTCGCCCTCGATATGCCAATAGATCATCGCCATGAACATGACGAGGCCCCAGACGAAGGCGATCGAGATCCACAGGATCTCGGGCCAGTGCAGGGGCTCGTTCCACCACAGACGCGTTTCCGGAGGTCGTATCGCCATGGTCCCGCCCCTATCGCGCGATCGGAACCTGGGCCACCTCCAGGATGCCCCAGATCAGATAGAACACCGTCGGGATCACGACCCCGAGGAAGAGCAGCAGGAAGGGGTTGTCGAGAAGCCGCTGCATGAAGGGGACTTTGCCGCTCGGCTGGCCGGTGCCGTGCGGGGCGGTCGATTCGCCGCTCGCATGACTTTCGCTCATCGTGGCCCTCCCGTTTCCAAGGCCCGCGAGGTCAAGGCTTAGTGCACAAGGTTTTGTGCTTTCGAAATTCGAGGCCGCCGACGCGCCGCTGTCCTTGACCTGCGTCAAGTCGCGGCGAATTCTTGCGCCCGGCGCACGCCGCGGACGGACGGCGGCGCCAAGGAAAAACTTGATCCGGATCAACTTTGGGCGTCTACCGTAGTACTATCCAGGGGCGCGCGAGAGAGCGATATCGCCGCGGCGAGCAGGGGGGAGCCAAAGCATGCGGGAAACGACGGACGGGAGCCGCTGGCCGCACGGCACCACGGAGAAGGACGAGCTCCTGCTGCTCGAGCTGCCGCTGTTCTCCGGTCTGACGACGGCCGAGCTGCAGAGCCTGCTGGCCGACGCGCGGGTCGCGGTCGCGCCGGCCGCCAGCCTGCTGTTCCTGCAGGGCGACCCCGCCCGGCATTTCTACGTCGTCCTGGAGGGTTGGGTGAAGCTGTTCCGCACCACCGCGGAAGGCGACGAGGCGATCATCGCCATCGTGCCGCAAGGCCAGTCCTTCGCCGAAGCCGCGGTCTTCGAGGAAAGCTCCTATCCGGTCTCCGCCGCCATGGTCGACGATTCGCGCCTGCTGTGCATCCCCGCCGAGCCCTTTCTCGATAAGGTCATCAACGATCGCCGCATGGTCATGAAGATGATGGCGTCCATGTCGCGGCGCCTGCGCCAGTTGGTCAATCAGGTGGAGGACTTGACCCTCAAGTCGTCGGTCGAGCGCGTGGCGGGCTATCTGGCCGAACTGTGCGCCGAGGACGACGGTGCCGCGATCGTGCGCCTGCCGCTCGACAAGGCGGTGATCGCCAAGCATCTCGGCATGCAGCCGGAGACCCTGTCGCGGTCCTTCGCGCGCTTGCGCGGCGAGGGAATCATCGCCGAGGGCAACACGGTGCGGATCTCCGACGTCGCGGTCCTGCGCCGGCTCGGCCGCCAGAACGGCGACCGGCGCTCCGGCGCGGCGTGAGGATGGCCGCCGGCCGGTCGCTTGCCTCACTGCCGGC
>JAWWCG010000495.1:0-3528 GCA_033720555.1 Kiloniellales bacterium
CCGCCGGACGAGCACACGACCTATCACCTGGCGGCCAAGTTCGGCGCCCAGCCCGACCTGGCGGCCGACCTCTTGAAGGAGGCGGCGGCGCGCGGCTGCAAGGTCGGCCTGGCGTTCCACGTCGGCTCCCAGTGCCAGGACCCCAAGGCCTACCGGGTCGCGCTCGACCTGGTCGGCGAGATCATGGAGACGGCCGCGGTCGATCTCGACTGCATCGACGTCGGCGGCGGCTTCCCCGGGCTCTACATCGACACCTCGGCGCCGCCGCTGGAGGACTACATGGCGGAGATCCGCGCCGGCCTGAAGGCGATCAAGGTTAAGCCGGCGGTCGAGGTGATGGCCGAGCCGGGCCGCGTGCTGGCGGCCTCGGGCATCTCGCTGCTGACCCAGGTCCAGCTCCGCAAGGGCGACCAGCTCTACATCAACGACGGCATCTACGGCAGCCTCTCGGAGATGGTGCAGACCAACCTGCGGCTGCCGGCGCGGCTGATCCGCTTGAACGAGCAGCCGAGCGACGAGCGCGCGGCCTTCACCCTCAGCGGACCGACCTGCGATTCCCTCGACGTCATTCCCGGCACCTTCGACCTGCCGGCCGACGCGCGCGAAGGCGACTGGATCGAGATCGACCAGGTCGGCGCCTATTCCAACGCGCTGGCGACCCACTTCAACGGTTTCCACCCGGAGACCTTCGTCGAGGTGCACGACCGGCCCCTGGCGGACGCCGCCTGAGGGGCGGTCGCGGCCCGAGAAAGCGGCGAGGCGACATGGAACGCCATCGGCTCTTGGGGCTGTCCCCGGCCGGCTTCCACCATCTCTCCTATGTCGTGTGGCGGCCGACGCACGGCGGCGAGGCCGGCCCGGCGAGCGGTTCCAGCGGCGCCGGCGGCGCCGGGGGGCGGGTCGTCATCTGCGTCCACGGGCTCACCCGCAACGCGCGGGACTTCGATTTCCTGGCGCGGGCGCTGTCGGAGGCCGGCTTTCTCGTGGTCTCGGCCGACATGGCCGGGCGCGGGCAAAGCGACTGGCTGGCCGCGCCCGAGGGCTACGCCCTGCCGCAGTACTGCGCCGACGCGGCCGCCCTGATCGCGCGCCTCGACGTCGAGCGGGTGGACTGGGTCGGCACCTCCATGGGCGGACTGATCGGCATGAGCCTGGCCGCCCAGCCGAAGTCGCCGATCGGCCGCCTGGTGATCAACGACATCGGCCCCTTCGTGCCCAAGGCCGCGCTGGCGCGCATCGCCGACTACGCCGGGGCCGACCCGGGTTTCGCCGATCTGGCGGAGGCCGAGGCCTATCTGCGCGAAGTGCACGCGCCGTTCGACCTGAGCGACGCCCAGTGGCGTCACCTGGCCGAGCATTCGGTGCGGCCGGCCGGCGCGGCGGGCGGCCTGCGCCTGCACTACGACCCGGCGGTGATCCAGACCTTCGGCGCGGCGCCGTTCGAGGACGTCGACCTCTGGGCCCTGTGGGACCGGATCACCCAGGACGTGCTGGTGCTGCGCGGCGCGGACTCCGACGTGCTGCTGGCCGAGACGGCCGCCGAGATGGCGGCGCGCGGGCCGCGGGCCGAGGTGGTGGAGATCGCCGGCTGCGGCCACGCGCCGGGGCTCATGGCGCCGCGGCAGACTGCGCTGGTGCGCGACTGGCTGCTGGCGGCCGATTAGGCGGCGTGGGGCGCGCCCTGTCCCCGGCCGTCTCTGACTCCGCGAAATAGAGGGTCGCCGGCCCGCCGGTCCAGGCGTGGGACAGCGGCCGCAGGCGCGCGAGCCAGCGCGCCGTCCCGACGCTCGGAAATCGCCGGTGATAGGGCTCGAGCCAGTTGAGCTCGGCCCGCCGCTCGACGAAGCCGAGGTCCTGCGCTTCGGCCGTGTAGCGGCGCAGCGCCGCCGGGTCGTCGAGGGCGCGCAGCAGAAACCGTACGGCGAGGTGAAGGTCGCGGCCCTCGACCGCCAGGCCGTAGAGGTCGTAGCCCTGGCGCGCCGCGACCTCGGCCAGGAACACCAGCGGCAGCACCGCGAAGTTCTGATAGTGGAGCGCGCGGGCGCCGCGCGCCGTCTCGCGGGGCAGGCTGCCGTCCGGGCGCATGGCCTCGAGCGCCGCGCGGAAGGCGCGGATGCCGTACTGGAACAGCCGGTCGTCGTCGGCGACTACGCCGACGATGGCCGCCTCGAGCCCGCGCCAGTAGAGGTGGTTGTTGCAGCAGGTGACGGAGGTGCCGGGATAGCCGGTCTGGTGGGTGGCCACGGCGGCGAGCCAGGCCTCCACGGCCCGCTTGTCGGCGTCCGCGAGCGACGGCGCCGCGCGCACCACCGAATAGGCGAGGCCCGCGCTCGCGGTCGACCATTGGACCGCGAACCAGGCCTGGCCGTGGTCGGCCTCGTAGTCGAAGGCGAGCAGCGCGCCGCGCGCCGCCCAATGGCCGAGCAGCTCGACCAGGCAGCGGGCGTAGGCCGGGTCGCCGCTCCTGGCGTAGTCGGCGGCGAAGCCGGTCGCTTGCGCCTCGAAGGCGAACAGCGGCCGGCTGGCGCGCCGCCAGCCCGCCGGGTCGCGGTAGAACGCCGGCACCCGCACGACGCCGGCGATCGGCTCGGCGATCCGGTCCCGCGGGCACGGCCGCTCGGCGCTCCGAACCGGGCGGGCGGGCGCGCCGAAGCGCCGGTTGGCCGCGGAGGCCAAGGCACCCTCGCGGGCGAAGAAGGAGGCGTTGGGGTCGGTGACCCGGTAGGCGGCGATATCGTCCGCACGTGCCTGCCCCGGCGCGCCGCCCAGACCGCCAAGCCCGCAGGCGCCGCCGAGATCGGCGAGCGTCACGGTCAGCAACAGGACAGCTAGGCGAACCCAAGTCACCGCGCGTCTTGGGGCAAGTGAACCGTGGCGCGCAAGCCTAGGAGCCCATGGTTAACGGAAGGTTAAGAGCCGGGACCGCTCGGCGGCCGGTCAATGCGACCCGCGGGCGGCGTCACAGGCCTTTGCGGCCGGCCGTCCTCACCTCCCGGCCGCCCTCACTTCAAAGTGAACGCAGCCGCCGTCAGCATGGTTCAATCTGGTCGGGTACTGCTCTAGGAGGCGCGGCTTCGGGGGAGGGCGCACGACATGACCATGCGGCGGCGAACCTTGCTCCAGGCGCTTCTCGCGCTGGCGCCCCTGGCCGCGCTCGCCTCGGGCTGCGCCGGCGAGACGGGATCGGCAGCGCGGGCGCGCCGCTGGCCGCCCCGTCGCAAGACCCGGCGCTAGGCTCATCGCGGGAACTCCCTGACGGCCGCGGGCCTCCGGCGGCGGCGAGCGCGGCGATCAGCCGACCAGGTCGCAGATCAGGGCGGCGGCCGCGGCCGCGCCGTTCGGCCGCCGCTGGCGGCGGCAGGCGTCGCTCAGCCGGGCGCGAAAATCCGGGTCCATCATGTGCGCCACGATCTCGGGCAGGGGCTTGAGGTCGGACAGCCGCAGCGAGAGCGCCAGGCCCTCGTCGGCCGCGTAGCTCGCGCGGCCCAGTTGGTTGTCGAGATAGGACACCTCGATCGGCACGAAGAC
>JAWWCG010000496.1:0-3526 GCA_033720555.1 Kiloniellales bacterium
GAGGCGCGCGGGCCGGTGGGCGCGCGCGCCGCGCCGCGTGGCGCGCCGGGCGGCCGATGAGCCTTTGCAGGCGCGCCACGTGGACCTCAGGGGCGAAGCGTTCCGCCACCACGGCCCGGCCGCGCGCCGCCTGCTCGCGATAGGCCTCGGCGTCGCGGTGCAGCGCGGTGATCCGATTGAGGCTGTCCCAGCCCGCTCTGGCGTAAACGCCCGCCTCGCCGAACGACGAGGCGAGGCCTGGCGGCAGAACCGTCACGATGCCGCTGGCCAGCGCCTCCAGAATGCCGCGATCGAGCGCGTGGGGCCATCGGCTGTGGTGGGAAAACAGGAAGAAATCGATGGCGCTGAGAAAGCGTTCCGGCGCCACGGAATCGTACTCGAAGAGCGTCCAGTTGCTCGGCATGTGCCCGGAAAAGCCGCGCAGCAATTTGCCGGGCACGCCGAGCAGCTTGACATCCATCGCGTCGCTCAGCGGGTAGCTTCGCAGGAGGTCGCCGAAGCGCTCCGGCCAGAAGCGGTCCTCCGGCCGGCTGTGGCGGCCGACCGCCGGCACCCGGCCGCGCGGCGCGCGGGGCTCCGCCGGCCATCGCGACGCATCGATCACGGGCGACCAGTCGAGCTCGAGCAGGCGCGGGCCGTTGCGCAGTTTCTCGAGCTGCCGGCGAACGCGCGGCCAGGCCGGCGCCCACTCGACCGCACAGCCCAGCCAGGCGTGCAGCTCCTCGGCGCGTGCCGCGACATTGAACCGCGGCGTGCCGGCGGCGTCGAAGACCGGCCAGTTGACCGCGAAGACCGCGCGCTCGAAGCGGAGCTGGAGCCGCTCCTCGCCCGTCGGGGCGAGGGCTATGGGATCGTGCAGGATGCCCAGCCGCGCCGAGACCTCGGCGCTCGAAGCCCGGCAAACCTCGGCCTCCCTGCGCGCCACGCAGGCGCGCACGGCGGGCCGAATGGGCGGGTTTCCCGGCTGGGCGGCCGAGTTGCATTGCACCAGGAGGGTCGAGTAGCCGGCGCGGGCGTGGGCGGCGATCTCGTCGGCGACCAAAGCGATCGCCTCGTCGCCGCGGCGGAAGTCCCCGATGTAGGCGACATCGTAACGATGCCGAGGGGCGGACGGGAACAGCCGATCCAACATGGCCTTATGCCAGCGCGCTCCTGATCAATAGGGGCCGAGACGCCCGCCGTCGCCCTCGGCATCGTCCGTCTTGGCGGGGCCGGGCTCGAAGTCGTGCTCCAACATCTCCATCTGGTCGCGCCGCGCCTCGCTGAGTTGGACCTCGGCCGGCGCGCCATGGGCGGGGGGCGTCGCGGCCTCGATCTCGCTCAGCACGATCAGCTCGAAGGCTTCGCTTCGCCGCTCGCCGGTGGGATTGTGCGAGAGGTAACGCTGCAGGGCCTCCGGCGTGCCGGCCGACACCGCGGCCTGCCACTCGGCGGCTTCGGTGAAATCGAGCGGCGGCGGCGCGTCGGCGGCGCGCGCGGCGCCGAACTGGGCGAGCAGCACCGCCTGCGCCGCCGTCACGATCTTGGCAATCCACTTCATTCTACGTCCTCAACCGACAGCGTCGCCGCGCCCGCATCGTCTCGAGCTCGGCTTCGCGATCCCCGGCGGTGCCCGAAATCCGGCTGCTGGCCTCTCCGAGGAACGGCCCCGAGGCGCGGATAGAGATGGGCCGCTCGGAAAATCGCACACCAACCCGACAGTCTCAATCGCAACGGCCGCCCCTTTGTTCCCCGGCGCGGCCAGGTACGTCCTCAATCAAAACAACCGCCAATATCTTCACGTCAATATGGAACGAGTCTCCCGGTTCAAATACGGCCGGTCAACAGGCGAAGCCGCTCCTGCGCCAGGGCGTGGCCTTGGTCGGCGGCCTTCTTGTACCACTTGGCTGCTTCCATGAGGTCCGGCTCGCCGTCCAGGCCCTCCTCGTAAATCAGTCCGAGCTTGACCTGGGCGGGCACGACGTCCTGGTCCGCCGCCATGCGGTACCAGACGATCGCCTGCTCCACGTCCCGCTCCACGCCGGCGCCCTGGTCGTAGGCCTTGGCCAGCTCGAGCTGGGCCTGGCCGTTGCCTTGCTCGGCCGATTTGCCGAACCATTCGACGGCCTTGGCGGGGTCCTTCTCGACCACCGTGCCGTCGAGGTAGAGGTAGGCGAGCTTGAACTGAGCCCAGGGATCGCCCCGGCGCGCAGCGCTCTCGTACCAGGTCACCGCCTCGGCCCGGTCCTGGTCGGTCCCGAGGCCCTCGTCGTAGGCCTTGGCCAGCTCGAGTTGGGCCGGCGCGTTGCCTTGCTCGGCCGCCTTCTTGAACCAGTCGAACGCCAGGCTCTGGTCTTCGCCCACCCCGTCGCCGCTGCGGTAATGGCGGGCGAGGGCCCATTGCGCCCAGTCGTTGCCCTGCTCGGCCGAACGGCGATACCACTCGACGGCCGTGGCACTGTCTTGCGGCACGCCTTGGCCGCGGGCGTAGGACTGACCCAGGGCGAACTGCGCCGCGGCGTTGCCCTGTTCGGCGGCGCTGCGGTACCACGCGACCGCCTGCTCGGCGTCCGCCGCCACGCCGTCGCCGGTGGCGTACATGCGCCCCAGCGCATAGCCCGCCACGGCATAGCCCTGGTCCGCGGAGCGACGGTACCATTCGAGCGCCAGCTCCGCATCGGGCTCGACGCCCTGGCCGAGCCGATAGCTTTCCGCGACGTTGAACTGGGCCCAGGGGTTCCCCGCTTCGGCCTGCTCGCGGAACCACTCGAAGCCGTCTCGATAATAGGCTTCGGCGCGCGCCGGATCCGCCTCGACGCCCTCGCCCTTCTCGTAGAGATCGGCCAGTTGATACTTGGCCGCGGCGTTGCCCTGCTCGGCGGCGAGGCCGTACCATTTCACCGCCTCGTCGAGGTCCTTATCGACGCCCTTGCCGTAGCGATAGCTGTTTCCCAACTCGTACTGCGCCCATTCGATGTCCTGCTCGGCCGCCTTGCGGTACCAGGCGACCGCTTCGCCCGGGTCCTGCTCGACCCCTGCGCCGGCGGCATAGAGCCGCGCGAGCTGGAACTGCGCCGGCCCGTAGCCGCGCTCCGCCGCGGCGCGATAGAAGCCGGCGGCCTTGGCCATGTCCTGGGGGGCGGCGACCCCGGCGTGATAGCCGTGGCCCAGCCACGGTTGCGCCTCGCCGGTGCGGAAGCTCTCGGCCCGCATGTACATCGACCACGACAGCGAACGCCCGCAGCACGAGACGTTGTGGCTGCCCCAGTCGTTGGCGGCGACGGTGGCGGCGTCATTGGCGCGCTCCGCGCAGCCCGCCACCAGGATCAGGAGAGCGCCGCTCGCAAGAAAGATCCGATTTCGCACGTTACCTCGCCTGCTTGATCCGTGTTGCCGAATGTTGCCGGGTGTTGCCGCGGATTGCCGACGCCGTTGCAAGCTTGGCCGTTTCGGCGGCCGCGGCCCGCCGCCGCGTTCCGGGCGGGGCTTGCTCGCCTCGTCGCGGCGCGCGGGCGCACACCTCCGCGCCCCGGCCTCCGCACCCTCC
>JAWWCG010000497.1:0-3526 GCA_033720555.1 Kiloniellales bacterium
TAGAGCAGTACACGATTAGATTGAACCACGCTGACGGTGCGATTTTGACCGGACGTTAGGAGCGAGGACGATGGACATGCCGACGCATATTCGCGGACGAGCGACGCGACATCCGGTCAAAAGCGCCCGTCCCTTAGGGGTTGGCCTGGGCTGGCGCTCCGCTTCGTTGCGGGGCTTGCCCGATGTCCCGGCATCGCGCTTCGCCCCGCGCCTAGCGGGCCCATCCAGCCCAGAGCCAACAGCGTTGATTCAATCTAATCGGGTACTGCTCTAATCCGCGCCTTTTCCGAACGCGGCGCCATGGGCTTTAATGGGCCATGAGCACGGAGGGATTCCATCACGGCGGCGGGGCCGCGGGCGAGGTGGCGGCGGCCGACGCGGCCGGCGTCGCGCGGGCGGTGGACATCCTGCGCCACGGGGGCCTGGTCGCCTTTCCCACCGAGACGGTCTACGGCCTCGGCGCGGATGCGACCAACGACCGGGCGGTCGCGGCCATATTCGAAGCCAAGGGCCGGCCCCGCTTCAATCCCCTAATCGTGCACATCGGGGATGTCGAGCAGGCAGCGGGCTGCGTCGCGATGGACGAACGCGCGCGCGCGGCGGCCGAGCGCTTCTGGCCGGGGCCACTGACCCTGGTCCTGCCGCGCGCCAGGAACACCGAGGTCTCCTACCTCTGCAGCGCCGGCCTCGACAGCCTTGCCGTGCGGATTCCGGCCCATCCCATCGCCCGAGATCTGCTCGGCAACGTCGGCCGGCCGCTGGCCGCGCCGAGCGCCAATCCGTCGGGCGGCGTCAGCCCGACGACGGCCGCCCACGTCGCCGCCGGGCTGGGCGATCGGGTCGATCTGATCCTGGACGGCGGCCGCTGCGCCGTCGGCCTGGAATCGAGCGTCCTCGACCTCACCGCGGCGACGCCGGTGCTGCTGCGGCCCGGCGGCATCCCCAAGGAGGATCTCGAGGCGGCCCTCGGCCCGATCACAGCGGACGACGGTGCAGACCAAGCCCCGCGGTCGCCCGGCCGCTTGGCCAGCCACTATGCGCCGGGGCGGCCGCTGCGGCTCGACGCCCGCGAGGTGGCGGCCGGCGAAGCCTTGCTGGCCTTCGGACCGTCGCCGCCGGCCGGGGCGCGCAAAACCCTCAACCTGAGCCCCCGCGGCGACCTCGTCGAAGCCGCGGCCAACCTGTTCGCCATGCTGCACGCCCTCGACGACCCGCACCACGCCGTCATCGCCGTCATGCCGATCCCCGACCGCGGCCTCGGCGCCGCCATCAACGATCGCCTTCGCCGCGCCGCCGCGCCGCGCGCCTAGAGCAGTACCCGGCTGGCCAAGGCCCCGGCGAGCACTTAGAGTCACGGCCATGGGCAAGGCTTCCACCACCGGACGCGATGGCGGCCACAATGATCGCCACGATGATCGCCACGATGATGGCCGCGAAGGCGGGCGCGCGCTCATCGACGCCATCGCCGAGGCGGTCGGCCCGCAGGGCCTGGCGACCGATCCCGCCGCCATGGCGCCGCATCTCGAGGAGCTGCGCGGCCGCTACCGGGGCGCGGCCCTCGCCCTGGTCAAGCCGGCCACGACCGCGGAGGTGGCGGAGGTGGTGCGCCTCGCCGCCGCCGCCAAGGTCCCGGTCGTCGCCCAGGGCGGCAATACCGGTTTGGTGGGCGGTCAGGTGCCGTTCGAGGACGGCCGCGCCCTCTTGGTCAACCTGTCGCGGATGAACCGCGTCCGCGACCTCGATCCGCTCGACAACACCATGACCGTGGAGGCCGGCTGCGTGTTGGCCAAGGTTCAGGCCACGGCCGCGGAGGCCGGGCGCCTGTTTCCCCTCAGCCTGGCCGCCGAGGGAAGCTGCCAGATCGGCGGCAACCTCTCGACCAACGCCGGCGGCGTCCACGTGCTGCGCTACGGGAATATGCGCGAGCTGGTGCTCGGGCTCGAGGTGGTGTTGCCCGACGGCCGGGTGTGGGACGGCCTTCGGCGGCTGCGCAAGGACAACACCGGCTACGATCTGAAGCAGCTCTTCATCGGCGCGGAAGGGACCCTCGGCATCATCACCGCCGCGGTGCTGCGCCTGTTTCCCGCGCCCGCCACGAAAGCCACGGCCTTCGTCGGCCTGTCGTGCGTCGAACACGCGGTGGCGCTCCTCGAGCGCGCCCGCGCCGCCGCCGGCGACCAGCTCGATTGCGCGGAACTCATGCCGCAACTGGGCCTGGCGTTCGTCTTGCGCCACATCCCCGAAACGATCGACCCGCTCGGCGCGCGCCACGCCTGGTATCTGCTGCTGGAATTGGCGAGCAGCAACGCCGACGAAAACTTGAACGAGACCCTCGAGGCCTTGTTGGCCAAGGCCTACGACGAAGGCTTGATCGAGGACGCCGCGCTCGCCGCCAGCGAGTCCCAGGCGGCGGCCTTTTGGCGCTTGCGCGAGTCCCTGCCGGACGCGCAGAAGCCCGAGGGCGGCTCGATCAAGCACGACATCTCCGTCCCCGTCTCCCGGATCCCGGAGTTCCTCGCCCGCGCGGTGCCCTTGGTCGAAGGCATGATCCCCGATATTCGCCCCGTGCCGTTCGGCCACCTGGGCGACGGCAATTTGCACTTCAACCTGACCCAACCCTTGGGCGCCGACCGCGAGGGCTTTCTCTCCCACTGGGACGAGGTCAATCGGGCGGTCCATGAGCTGGCGGTGGAGATGGGCGGATCGATCAGCGCCGAGCACGGCATCGGCCGCATGAAGATCGAGGAACTGAAACGGTTCAAACCGGCCGTGGAGATCGAGCTGATGACGCGCATCAAGGCGGCCATCGATCCCGACAACCTGATGAATCCAGGCAAGGTGCTCTGAGGCCTCGCCCGCCCGTGCGGCTTCCCCCCCGCCCGTGTCCAGTGACTTCGACATCGATTCCGGCGCCAAGGATCGCCGGTCCGCCTTCCTTAACCCCGCGGAAAGGCCTGGCCGCGCATAATCCGGCCCTTGTCGCCGAGCGATCGCGCGGCGTGCAAGGCGGCTCGAAGTTATCGCCTCGGGCCAAACACGGGAGATCGGCGCCATGAAAGACTGTCGCAGATGCACCTATTGGCAGGGGATCGGTCAGCACCTCGACCGCGACGATCCGGCCATCGTGGGGGCCAAGGTCGAGTACGGCCTCTGCCGTCGCTATGCGCCCCAGCCCGGCGCCTCCATGAACGGCGCCGGCGCCTCGGGCGACACGGAAAGCCTGTGGCCCCAGGTCGCCTCGGACGAGTGGTGCGGCGAGTGGCAGCCGGACGTCAACTGACCCTTTGCCCACCTGGATCGGGCGCCGATCCTCGATCCGGCCATATTTGATTTCCGAACATTGCGCGGCGGGTTATCCTGCGGGCTTGAGCCTTGCCACCGGTCACGCCCGCGCGATCTCTCACCATGAGCGACTATAGCGCCCCACTCGCGGACATGCGCTTCGCCCTCGAAGCGGCGGCGGGTCTTTCGGACCTGACCGCCTTGCCCGCCTTCAAGGCGGTCGAACCCGACCTGGTCGACGCCA
>JAWWCG010000498.1:0-3511 GCA_033720555.1 Kiloniellales bacterium
GCTTGAAAGGGAACTCGGCAGGCTGAGAAAGGCCTCGGAATCGCTCGAGGCGCGGCTCAAGTCGGCCGCCGACGGGGTCACGACGGGCGCCATGGCGCTCGAGAAGGTCCTGGAAAAGGAGATCGCGCCGAACGTCTCGAAGCGCTTCAAGGCGATCGAGAAGGAATTGGCGGCCTACAAGAAATCCGCGGACCGGGAGCTGGCGAGACTGAGCAAGGCCTACCATCGGGAGCTGACCAAGCTGAGAGAGACCAGGGACCGGATCCAGGAGAAGGTCTCGAAACCGGCTCAGTCGAAGGTGGGCCGCGCCAAAGCGGAATCGGTCGCCCGAACGGCGACCGCCAGAAAGGCGGCGTCGCCGAAGAAGGCCAAGACAGCCGCCGGGACAACCAGCAAATCCACGGCCAAATCTGCGGCTAAATCTGCGGGGAAGTCGACAGCCCAGACCGCCGCCAAGAAGCCGGCGAAAAAGACCGCCAAGACCGCCTCGCGGGCGAGATCGGGGACCAAAACGTCGGCCAAGAAGACAACGGCAAAGACGGCCGCCAAGAAAGCGCCCGGGACGACAGCCGCCAAGACCTGAGCGCCGGCGGCGACCGGGCGTGCGCCGCGCGTGCGCCGGGCGCCAAGCTCCTTGTCGCCGTGGAAAAAGCCCCGCCCTGCGACGGGGCTTCTCCCACCGACGTTACGACTATGCGCGCGACTTGGCCCGAAAAGACAGCCTCGCTTTGAGGACCGAGGCCGGGTCCGAGTGCAACCTGATGAATAGCACGGGGCCCGTGACGACCTTATGTCGGACCTCGCGCATGGCGATGCACGCCCGGCTTTTGGCGATTCGGGCGGATCGATTGGCGGATCGATTGGCGGTCGGTTCGGGGGCGGCGCGGCCTGGGTGCGGGGTCAGGCGCGGGGTCGGTCTGGAGCCGCTCTAGGCGTCGCCCAAGCGTTTGCGCCGAACGACCTTCACGGCCGACAGCGCCTCGGACGCCGTCATCTCCGGATTGATCCAGCGCAGGGTCCGCGCCGCCACCTCGTTCTGGAACGCCGTGTTGCGGCCGGCCAGCTTGGCGTCCCGGATCGTGCGGTAGATCACGCGCTCCAGATGCCTTTGCGCTTCGCTGAGCATGATTGACGTCCTCCAGGCCCGCCCGCGCGCCTCGGAGAATGAACCGGCCACGCGCCGCAAGGTTCCGCGGATTCGTGCGGACGGGGCCGTCGAGCATCGACGGGCCCGTCCAACGAAACCTCGCTCGGAGCCAGCCGACCCCAGGGGCGGGCGACGCCCGCGCAGCCGACCGCCGCCCTTGCCGTGACCGCGAGCGACCTGATAATCGTGACGGCGGCGCGAGCGCGTCCGGCAATCCTCCGGGTCCCAGAGGAAACCTTACCGGCCCATGGCAGCTCCTGGCTTGAAGGCGAAGGCGACGACGGCCGCCAAGGCTTGCCTGTCGGCGAGCGACCGGCCCAAGCGAGTGTCCCGGCGATGACCATCCTCATCACCGGCGGGGCGGGCTACATCGGCAGTCACGCGGTGCTCGCGTTCCAGGACGCCGGCCGCGACGTGGCGGTGGTCGACGATCTCTCCACCGGCCGGCGCGAGGCGGTGCCGCCGGGCGTGGCCTTCTACGAAGCCGACGCAGGCGACCGGGTTTTCATGACGGACCTGCTGGCGTCGCGAAAGGTCTCCAGCGTCGTCCATTTCGCCGGCAGCCTGATCGTCCCGGAATCGCTGGAACAGCCGCTCGCCTATTACCGCAACAACACGGCGGCGAGCCGCACTCTGATCGAGGCCTGCGTCGGCGCCGGGGTGCGCCGCTTCATCTTTTCATCGACCTGCGCGGTCTACGGCATCGCCGAGCGCCTGCCCGTGTCCGAGGAGGCCCCGACCAACCCGATCAATCCCTACGGCCGCTCGAAGCTGATGAGCGAGTGGATCCTGGCCGACGCCGCGCGGGCCCACGACCTGTCCTTCGTCTCGCTGCGCTATTTCAACGTCGCCGGCGCCGACCCCGCGGGCCGGGCGGGCCAGTCGACGCCCAAGGCCACCGCCTTGATCAAGACCGCCTGCGAGGCCGTCGTCGGCGCGCGCGACGGCGTGACCGTGTTCGGCGACGACTACGACACGCCCGACGGCACCTGCATCCGCGACTATATCCACGTCAGCGACCTGGCCGACGCCCACCTGGCCGCCCTCGCCTATCTCGAGGCCGGCGGCGACAGCCGCGTCGTCAACTGTGGCTACGGCCACGGCTTCTCGGTCCGACAGGTGCTCGAGACGGTGCAAGAGGTGGCGGGCCGGGAATTGGTCATCCGCTCCGGGCCGCGACGCGCCGGCGACCCGCCCGCCCTGTTCGCCGACGTGACCCGGATCCGCGAAGCGCTCGGCTGGCGGCCCGCCCGCGACGACCTCCGCGGGATCGTCGCCAGCGCCCTTGCGTGGGAACGGCGCCTGCAAGAGGCCCGCGCGCCCGACGCCGGCCAGACCTGACGGGCCGAGGTTCTATCGATCGGTCGCCCCCGTCGCGGCCGCAGCGACCGGAGCGGCTAGCCCGCTTCCTCCACCATTCCGTAGCGGCGCCGGCGATTGCGGAAGTCGTCGAGGGCCGCCGCCAGATCCTGCTCGGTGAAGTCGGGCCAGCACTTGTCGAGAAACAGGAATTCGCTGTAGCCGGATTGCCAGAGTAGGAAGTTGCTGATCCGCCGCTCGCCCCCGGTGCGGATGATCAGGTCGGGATCGGGAAGATCGGCGGTGAAGAGGGTGGTGGCCACCTGCCGCTCGTCGATGGCGTCGGGCGCGAGGCGCCCGGCGGCGGCGGCCGCCGCCAGCCGGCGAACCGCGACGACGATCTCCCGGCGGCCGCCGTAGTTGAGGGCCACCGACAGGGTGAGCCGTTCGTTGCCGGAGGTGAGGTTTTCGGCATCGGCGATCAACTCGTTGATATCCGCCGGCAGGCGGCTGGGCTCGCCGATGAACTTCAGGCGCACGTCGTTCTCGTGAAGCTCGGCCACCTCGCCCCTGAGGTAGCGCCGTAGCAGCCCCATCAGCCCATCCACCTCGGTGGGCGGGCGCTCCCAATTCTCCGACGAGAAGGCGAACACGGTCAGGTATTCCAGGCCCAGTTTGAGCGACGTGGCCACCGTGCGGCGCAGGGCCTCGACGCCGCGTCCGTGGCCGGCCAAGCGCGACAGGCCTCGAGAGCGCGCCCAGCGCCCATTGCCGTCCATGATGATGGCGACGTGCCGGGGTGTCCGTTCCGGCGGGCCTTCGGGTAGCAGCGTCATGCCTCAGACCAGTCCACGCCTCCGCCAGGCACCATTATCGGTGCATGGCAGCGATCCTTGTTTTGCCTCTCCCGGGCCGGCGGATCAATGACCTATCATGGGTCGTTCGATCAAGGCGCCTTCGATATTCCGGCGCGGGATTTTTTGAGCGAGTGTCGTGTTCACGAGCGTCAAACATCTGATCTGCCTTGCGTGTCTCTTCGTCTTCGCGACGCCTACGGCCGCGGCC
>JAWWCG010000499.1:0-3508 GCA_033720555.1 Kiloniellales bacterium
AGGACGAGATCGACGAACGGGCGGTCTGGCTGGTCACCTTCATGGTGCCGGGCGGCGACTCGAACGCGGCCTTCATGGTGAGCCGCCTTGCGGTCGACCAGGAGACGGGCGAGCTGGTGCCGTCCTTCCGCCACGGGGCGAGCGGCTACGAGCTGCCCGGCGGGCTGCGCGGCGACAAAAGCGGGCTGCGCCCCGATGCCATGCGCAGCGGCGTCTGGCGCTGAGGCGGCGCAAAGCGCCGGCCGGGCGCCGGGCCGCCACCTCCGACCGCCAAGCCCACCCCGCCGCCTCAGGCGAGATCCTTCGGGCGGACGAAACGCGTGAGACGGCCCGCGCCGCGCTCGACGTCGGGCCAGCCGTCGGCGTCGAACTCGATCTCGGCCAAGGCCGCGGTCGGAAACTTGCTTCGGAGGCGCGCCAGCGCCTTGGGCCTCGAGCGCGGGCCCGCCAGGGCCATGGCGAGGTTCTCCATCCCCGGGTTGTGGCCGACCACGAGGACGCAGGCGGCCGCCGCCGGCGCGCGGCGCACGACGTCGAGCAGCCGGCTCGGCGAGCCGAGGTAGAGGCTTTGCAGCTCTTTCACCTCGACGTCCTCGGCCCAGCTTTGCGTCACCAACGACCAGGTCTGACGGGCCCTGAGGGCGGGGGAGCAGAGCACCAGGTCGGGGCGCAGCCCCTTTGCCTTGAGGTAGCCGGCCACGAGCGGCGCGGCCTTGCGCCCGCGCGGCGCCAAGGGCCGGTCGAAATCCTCCAGGTCCGGATCGTCCCAGCTTGATTTCGCGTGGCGCAGCAGCAAGAGCGTTCTCATGAGCCTTTCTCCCCGGTCGCCACAGTAGCACTGCCCGCCTTCGACGGTCACCGGGCGAGACCCCGGGCGGAAAGGACCGGGCGATCGGCGCCGGCCCCGCCAAGGCGGTTGAGCGTTCGCACCCTGGCGACGTATTTTGCCAGCCGCTGCGCCGTTCGCCCGGGCGGCGGCGGGGACTTGCGCTTTCAAGGCGAACGAGGAGCAGTGGACGGACCGGCCCGATGGCGACATTCGCACTCATGCAAGCGATTCTCGAAGGCCTCGCCGACCCGATCGTCGTGGTCGACGCGCGGCGCGAGGTGGTCGCCGCCAACGCCGCCGCCCGCGCGCTCTATCCGCGCGACCTGGTCGGCCGCAACATCGCGCTGTCGATCCGGCACCCCGATATCCTGGAGGCCTTGGAAGAGGTCTTGAGCCAGGAGTCGAGGCGCGAGGCGGAGGTCACCCTCTCGGGCGCCGTGGCCACCACCTATCGGGTGCACGTCGCCGCCCTCGACTTGCCCGGCGCCGCGATCCCGGCCAAGGCGCTGATCGCGTTCCAGGACCTGACCGCGGCGCGACAGGCCGAGCACATGCGCGCGGACTTCGTCGCCAACGTCAGCCACGAACTGCGCTCGCCGCTGACCTCGCTGCTCGGCTTCATCGAGACGCTGCGCGGGCCGGCGCGCGAGGATTCGGCGGCGCGCGAACGCTTCCTCGAGGTGATGGATGGCGAGGCCAAGCGCATGGCCCGCCTGATCGACGAGCTGCTGTCGCTGTCGCGCGTCGAATCCGAGGAGCACCTGCCGCCGCGCGGCCGGGTGGACATCACCGGCCTGCTGCACGAGATCTCGCGCAGCCTCGCCATGCGCGCCGGCGAGCGCGGCATGGAGATCGAGGTGAACTGCGCCGCCGACCTGCCGCGCGCCCTGGGCGAGCGCGACGAGCTTGCCCTGGTGTTCGGCAACCTGATCGAGAACGCCATCAACTACGGCCGTCGCGACACGCCGGTGACGATCACGGCCGAGCGCGTCGAACGGGTGCCGGGCAGCGGCGTTCCCGGCATCAGCATTTCCGTGCGCGACCGCGGCGAGGGGATCGAGGCCGAGCACATTCCGCGGCTGACCGAACGCTTCTACCGGGTGGACAAGGGGCGCTCGCGCTCCATGGGCGGCAGCGGCCTGGGCCTGGCGATCGTCAAGCACATCGCCAACCGTCACCGCGGCCGCCTGAGCATCGAGAGCACGCCGGGCGAGGGCAGCGACTTCACGGTCATTCTGCCGGCGACGCCCGACGAGGTGTCGTGATGGCGCCGTGATGGCGTCGTGACGGCGTCACGACGGCCGGGGCCGGCGCGCGCGGTTGCCCGCGCGGTTGCCACGCTGGGGCGCCGGCCCTAGACATGAGCCCCGCGTAGCCGATTCGCTTGGCCGAAGTCGCAAGTCAGGACCGACAGCAAGAGGCGCGATTCGCCATGACCCCGCCATGCCTTCGCCAGGACCTCGCCATGATCCGCCATGACCTGCCATGAATAGGGCCGCCCCCGGCCGGTGCCTCTTCGCGTGCGCCGGCCTCGTTCTGCTCGTGGTCGCGGCGCTGCTCAGCGCCGCGCCGCCGGTCAACGCCCAGGAGGCGGAGCCCGCCGCGGCGCCGAGCGGGCCCGCCCTCGAGAAGCTCGTCGAGACCTTGGAGGACCCGAAGTCCCGCGCGGCGCTCGTCGAGCAGCTCAAGGCCCTGATCGAGACGCAGGAGCGCGCCCAGGGCGAGCCGGCGCCGGCCGCGCCCGAGGGCTTCGGCGCGCGGCTGCTGGCGGCGCTGTCCCAACGCATCGACGCGCTGGCCGGTCAGCTCTCGGCCGCCACCGGCGCCCTGGTCGGCCTGCCCGAGGTGCTGGCGGGCCTGTGGCAGGACGCCCAGGACCCCGAGGTCCTGGCGCGCTGGGCGGAGATCGTCGCCAAGATCGCCCTCGTGCTGGCGGCCGGCTTCGCCGCGCAATGGCTGATGTCGTGGGCCGTGGCGCGGCCCCGCCGGGCGGTCGAGGCGCGCCAGCGCGAGGTCTTCGTGGTGCGCTTGGTGTACCTGCTGGTCCGCACGGTCCTCGACCTGCTGCCGATCGCAGCCTTCGCGATCGCGGCCTACGCGGTCCTGCCGCTGACCGAGCCGCGGCCGGCGACCGGGCTGGTGACGCTGGCCATCGTCAACGCCAACGTTCTGGCCATGGTGGTGCTGGCGGCGGCGCGCATGGTGCTGGCGCCGCGGGTGGAGACCCTGCGCCTCTTTCCGATCGGCCACGAGACCGCCAGCTACCTCTACATCTGGGTGCGCCGCTTCGCCGCGATCGGGGTCTACGGCTATTTCTTCGTCGAGGCGGGCCTGCTGCTCGGCTTGCCCCATGGCGCCTACGCCGTCTTGCTGAAGATCGTCGGCTTCGTCCTCATGGCCATGGCGATCGTCCTGGTGATGCAGAGCCGGCGGGCCGTGAGGGACCGGCTGCGCGGCGCACAGGGCGACCAGGGTGAGCGGGGCGAGCGGGATGAGCGGGGCGGGCTTGCGCCGGCGGCCGGCGGCCGGCGCAGCCTGCGGTCGATCGCCGAATGGGCCGGCGCGGTCTGGCACGTCGCCGCCATCGCCCTCTTGATCGCGCTCTTCGTCACCTGGGCCCTGGAGATACCGGACGGTTACCGGTTTCTCCTGCGCGGCATCGTGCTCACCGTCCTGGTG
>JAWWCG010000500.1:0-3507 GCA_033720555.1 Kiloniellales bacterium
GTGCGCGGCGAATAGGCCGCCGGCTGCTGGTCCTTGGTGCCGAGCGCCGCCGGGCAGATGCCGGTCGAGTTGACGTCCTCGCCGTTGTGCTCGGTCGAGTACTCCGGCACGACCTGCGGTCGGCCGGTCTCCATATCGACATGGGTCGCCCAGTTCACCGCCGGATCGAACTTCTCGGCGATCAACAGTTCGCCGGTCTCCCGGTCCAGGGTATAGCCGAAGCCGTTGCGGTCGAAGTGCACCAGGATCTTGCGCATCTCTCCGTCGATCTCCTGCTCGGAGAGAATCATCTCGTTGACGCCGTCGTAGTCCCATTCGTCGTGCGGCGTCATCTGGTAGGCCCACTTGGCCATGCCGTCGTCCGGGTTGCGGGCGAAGATGGTCATCGACCAGCGATTGTCGCCGGGCCGCTGGGCCGGGTTCCAGGTGCTCGGATTGCCGGTGCCGTAATAGACGAGGTCGAGCTCGGGGTCGTAGGAATACCAGCCCCAGGTCGTCCCGCCGCCGATCTTCCACTGGTCGCCTTCCCAGGTGTTGGTGCCCGAGTTCTCACCGACCGGCTCGCCCAGGTGCATGGTGTTTTCCGGGTCGACCAGGATGTCGGAATCCGGCCCCATGGAATAGGCGCGCCACACCCGTTCGCCGTTCGAGATGTCGTACGCCGTGAGACTGCCGCGCACGCCGAACTCGCCGCCGGAGATGCCGACCAGGACCTTATCCTTGACCACCATCGGCGCGCTGGTGCCGGTCTCGCCGATCTTCGGATCGCCGTTGACCGCCTTCCAGACGACCTCGCCGGTGTTCATGTCGAGGGCGACCAGGGTCGTGTCCGCCTGATGCAGGAAGATCTTGCCGTCCCCGTAGGCGACGCCGCGGTTGACCGTGTCGCAGCACATCACCGGAATCGTGTCAGGATCCTGCTTCGGCTCGTACTTCCACTTGATCGCGCCGTCGTTGTTCAGGTCGAGGGCATAGACCTTGTTCGGAAAGGGCGTGTGCACGTACATCGTGCTGCCGATCACCAAGGGTCCGCCCTCGTGGCCGCGCAGGACGCCCGTCGAGAACGTCCAGGCGACCTTGAGATCGCCGACGTTGTCCTTGTTGATCTGCGCCAATTTGCTGTAGCGCTGATTGGCGTAGTCGCCGGTCGGCGACACCCAGTCCGAGGGATTCTTCTCCATCAGCAGCAGTTCTTGATTGGCGGAACCCGGCGATGCCAGGACCGCCAGCGCCAAGACGGCGCCGCTTGCAGTCAGTAGACGCTTCATGCGTAATCTCCCTGTTTCGAGTCGACGATTTGCTGCCGCGTCGACGTTCTTCCGAGACGATGTACCGAAACCTTTGCCGAAATCCTGTGCCGAGGTGAGCACCAATCGGACGCTTGGCCGCGTCGGTCATGGCGTGCGCCTCGCGTCGCACGATCGCCGGTCGTTGCAAGATCGGGTCTTTCGGGCTCGAGCTGCCGCGTCGCCCCGAAACCTCTTGCGCGCCGCATTCTATGCGCGGCGTCACGACATGACCGACACTATTCTGGATCCTCGCGGGCCAGCACGCGTGAGGATTGGCCCTTTGCGCTCCAAGTTTACGTCGTGTTTCGGATCTGGGCAAGCGACTCCTCAGGCCCGCGGTTGTAAGACTTGTCAAGGTTTCGCTAAGTCACTACCTCTTTAAGTGTTTTCATCCCTGTGCGCGGCGACGTAAGCGATGGCCCACGAAATGGTTTCGCTCGAGTATGCCCGGCCCCGGCCGCCTGCCGTCCCACCGACCGCCCTTCGACCGACGCGCCATCGTTCGAGCGATCAAGCGCTGGTCCCTGAAACGATTGTCGCATTGACGCGCCGCGGCGCCGGCCTCGCGGCCGTCGTCGCGGCCGTCGTCGCGATCGCGGTCTGCGCGTCGCCGGGCGCGCTCGGCGCGGAGCTGACCCGCCAGGAGGTGGCCGATCTCCTGGCCGCGGCGAGCCCGGCCCAGCCGCCCGACCTTTCGGGCCGGGACCTCTCCGGCCTCGACCTCTCCGGCCTCGATTTCAAGGCCGGCGTTCTTCGCAACGCCCGCTTGGTCGAATGCGACCTGTCGAAGGCCGAGCTGCGCGGCGTGGAGATGCAAGGCGCCGACCTGAGCGGTGCCGATCTCTCGGGCGCCAATCTGGATGTCGCGATCCTCCGCGGCGCCAGCCTGAAAGGCGCCAAATTGACCGGCGTCAGCGCCTTCTCCACGGTGCTCGCCGAGACCGACCTGAGCGGCGCCGATCTCAGCGGCGCCCGCTTGGTCGCCAACCTCAACCGGGCCAACCTGCGCGACGCCAACCTCGCCGGCGCGCTCATGGCGGCGGACATGAGGAATCAGCCCATGGGGCTGATGCGGGTCTCGCTGGTCAAGGCGGACCTGAGCGGCGCCAACCTGGCCGGCGCCAACCTGGCGATGGGCCTGATGGAGTTCGCCGATTTCTCCGGCGCCGACCTGACCGGCGCAAACCTCAGGCGCGCCGAGGCCGCCGGCGCCCGCTTCGTCGATGCCGATCTCGCCGGCGCCGACTTCGACGAGGCCGATATCCAGAACGCCCGCTTCGTCGGCGCCAAGGGCCTCGAGGCGGTGGTCGGCCTCGAGACCGCGCTCAACCGAAAGGCCGCGATCTTCGAGTGAGCGCCCGCCCGGGTTCAGAAGCACCTGAGCTCGGCTTCGACCTGGGCCCGCTTGAGGTCGGCGACGATGTCCTTGAACCGGGCGCCGCCCCTGAACACCGTGCCCTTCTCGCCGCTGACCTGGCGCATGCGCGCGATGGTCTCGGCCTCGACGTAGCGCTCGTAGGGCAGGATCGAGGCGATCACGTCGATGCTGCACGAACATTGCTCGAGGGCCCGGCGGGTCTGCCCGTTGGACGCCATGCAGCCGAACACGTAGTCGGCAATGGCGACCGTCGGATATTCGTTGGCCCCGGCCGGGCCGGCCGCCGCGAAGGCCAAGGCGAGACTCAGGATCCAGGCGACCGGCGATCTGCGGGTCGGGCTCGGCCGGCGGGCTCGGGCGTCGTGCTCGGATGGCATGGCTCAGGGTCCGTGATTCAGAGTCGGTAATCCACATTCCGCGGCGCGGCGTGCCCGGCTCACGAAAAAGTGTTCTCGGTCGCGGGCGGACGCGACACGCACCCGGGCGAGAACATCGGACCATAGCATGCCTCGGCCGGTCTTGCCGGACCCGCCCAGCGCTTGCCCACGGGCCGGCCGGTCGCGCAACGAGCGGCCTTGCCCGGCCTCGCTCCCGTTGGCGATACTGACGCGCCCCTTGCAATAACATCATCGCGAACGACATGTTCGCAAGCCTGACAAGCGGATAGTGGGACGGCCCGACGTGCAGCGGCGGGCGGCGACAGGATGACGAGCGCGATCCAGGATCTGATGGCTGAGCTGCTGGTTTTCGTCGCGGCGGCGACCGGCACCGCCGGCGCGCCGGCCCCGCCGGAGGTGGTGCCGATCGCGCGCCCGGCGCTCGAACAGCGGGTCTGCGGCA
>JAWWCG010000501.1:0-3506 GCA_033720555.1 Kiloniellales bacterium
GGGATGTCCTCGCGGTGGATCTCGGCCAGCACCAGCGGCGGCGCGCCGGTCTCGGCGCGCTCGCGGTTGACCGCGCCGTGGACTGCCTTCACCAGGGACGACTTGCCCATGCCCCGTGCGCCCCCCAGCAAGGCGTTGTTGGCCGGCAGGCCAGCGGCGAAGCGGCGGGTGTTCTGCAGCAGGGTCTCGGCCTGGGGCTCGATGCCCTTGAGGAGCTCGAGCGCCAGGCGATTCACCCGGTCCACCGGATCGAGCACCTGATCCTCGGCGCGCCAGACGTAGGCGTCGGCCCGGTCGAGCGGTGGCGGCGCCGGCTTGGCTGGCGCCAAGCGATCGAGGGCGGCCGCGATGCGCGCCAGCGTCTCGGCCAGCGTCTCGGCCAGCTCCCGGTCCCAGTTCTTGCCGAGGCCCTTGCCGGGGTCTTTGCCTGGATGCTTGGCCGGGTCCTGTCCCGGCTCCTTGCCTGAATCGTGGGGCACCGCTTTTCGCACTCCCGCCGTCGCTCCCGCCGTCACTCGAATCGTCACGCCCGCCGCCGCTCGCGCGGCAGTCGCGAGCCTAAGAGCCGCGCCGAGACCCGTCAATCGGTGGCGCTGGGGCCGCCGGCCGGGGCGGGCCGCCGGTCTTGGCCGGTCGTTGCAATTCGCGGGCGGAAGTCTATAGTCCGCGCCTGATCCGCATTTAGGTCGAGGACGACGCGATGCTCATCTCTCCGGCATACGCCCAAGCCGCCGGCGGCGGCGGGGGGGCCGACTTCAGCTTCCTGATCATGATGGTTCTGCTGTTCATGGTCTTCTATTTCCTGCTGATCCGGCCCCAGCAGAAGAAGATGAAGCAGCACAAGGCCATGGTCGAGGCCCTGAAGCGGGGCGACAAGGTGGTCACGCAAGGCGGCATCTTCGGCACCATCACCAAGGTGGTGAGCGACGCCGAGGTGCAGGTCGAGATCGCCGAGGGGGTGCGGGTGCGCGTGGTCAAGGGCACCATCTCGGAGGTCCTGTCCAAGCCCGAGCCGGCCAAGGCCAAGGGCGGCGGCTCGGCGGCCAACGACGACAAGCAGGCCGCGGCCGGCAAGGCGGAGAGCAAGAGCAGCAGCGTCATGTCCCGGCTCCTCGGGGTCGGCAAGAAGGATTGAGCGCCGTCGAGAAATCAGTCGAGAGATCGGTCGAGAGATCCCTTGACGCCTTAGGCCTTCCGGCATAGATCCGCCTGTAATGGTTCAGATTCCGCGCTGGCAAGTCTTTGTGATCCTGGCCGTTCTTCTGGCCGGCGTGGTTTTTGCCGCGCCCAATCTGCTGCCGCGCGACGCCACCGAGAAGCTGCCGGACTGGGTGCCCTCCCAGCAGATCAACCTCGGCCTCGACCTGCAGGGCGGCTCCTACCTCCTGCTCGAGGTCGACATCGACAGCGTCATCCGCGAGCAAATGGAGGGCCTGGTCGACGGCATCAGGCTGGAGCTGCGCCGGGAAAAGATCGGCTACACCAGCCTCGGCGTCTCCGGCGACGCGGTGGTGTTCTCGCTGCGCGATCCGTCGCGCATCGACGAGGTGCGTCAGATCGTCCGCGACATCCGCGACGACGTCTTGGTGTCCGCCGAGGAGACCGGCCGGTTCGAGGTGCGATTCACCGATCAGGCGCTGATCGAGCGCCGCAACAGCGTGATCGAGCAGTCGATCGAGGTGGTGCGTCGGCGCATCGACGAGACCGGCACCCGCGAGCCCAGCATCCAGCGGCAGGGCGATCAGCGCATCCTGATCCAGCTTCCCGGCGTGCGCGATCCCGAGCGCATCAAGGCCCTGCTCGGCAAGACCGCCAAGCTGACCTTCCAGTTCCTCGACGAAACGGTGCAGCAGCCCGGCGTCGAACCGACCCCGGCGGGCACGGTGATCCTGCCCTCCGACGAGGCCGATGCGAACGGCCAGCCGATCTACTATCCCGTCAAGAAGCGGGTCATCGTCAGCGGCGAGACGCTGATCGACGCCCAGCCGTCGTTCAGCGACAACCTGCCGGTGGTGGCCTTTCGCTTCGACCCGGTGGGCGCCAAGCGCTTCGGCAAGGCAACCCAGGAAAACGTCGGGCGGCTGTTCGCCATCGTGCTCGACAACAAGGTGATCAGCGCGCCGCGCATCCGCACGCCGATCCTCGACGGCAACGGCATCATCACCGGCGGGTTCTCGGTTCAGGAGACCCAGGACCTCGCCTTGCTGCTGCGCGCCGGCGCCTTGCCGGCCGAGCTCACCATCCTGGAGGAGCGCACCGTCGGCCCGGGGCTGGGCGCCGATTCGGTGCGCGCCGGCGAAATCGCCTGCCTGCTCGGCCTGCTCTTCGTCATGGTCTTCATGGGCGTGGCCTACGGCCTGTTCGGCATGATGGCCAACGTCGCCCTGGTCACCAACCTGGTGCTGATCCTCGCGACCCTGTCCGGGCTGCAGGCCACCTTGACCCTGCCCGGGATCGCCGGGATCGTGCTGACCATCGGCATGGCGGTGGACGCCAACGTTCTGATCTTCGAGCGGGTGCGCGAGGAGACCCGCAACGGCCGCGGGCCGGTCACCGCCATCGACGCGGGCTACCGGCGGGCCATGACCACCATCCTGGACTCGAACCTGACCACCCTGTTCGCGGCCATCCTGCTGTTCTCCTTCGGCTCCGGGCCGGTCAAGGGCTTCGCGGTGACGCTGGCGATCGGCCTGGTGACCTCCATGTTCACCGCGATCATGCTGACGCGTTGGCTGATCATCCTGTGGCTGCGCCGCCTGCGGCCCCAGGCCCTGCCGATATGAGGGTGTCGTCATGGCCTTGATCAAGCGTTTCGCGGTGGCCTCCAAGCTGCGCTTCATGGCGTGGCGCAACCTCTACCTGGCCATCTCGGCCGCCCTCGTGGCCGGCTCGATCGCCCTCTTCGCGGTGCAGGGCCTCAATTTCGGCATCGATTTCCGCGGCGGCATCCTGCTCGAGGTGAAGACCGACGGCCCCGCCGACCTCGGCGAGATGCGCCAGCTCCTGGGCGACTTGAATCTCGGCGAGGTCACGCTGCAGGAGTTCGGCGGCGCCGACGACGTGCTGATCAATCTGCAGCGTCAGGAGGGCGAGGAGGCCGAGCAGATCCAGGCGATCCAGGTGGTCAAGGACGCGCTCGGCGAGCGGGTGGTGGAATACCGCCGGACCGAGTTCGTCGGCCCCAAGGTCGGCGGCGAGCTGAAGCAGGCCGGCGCGATCGCGACCGTCTTGGCGCTCTTGGTGATCGCCGTCTACATCTGGTTCCGCTTCGAATGGCAGTTCAGCGTCGCCGCGCTGATCGCGCTGCTGCACGACGTGATCGCGACGGTCGGGTTCTACGCCGTGACCCAGATCGAGTTCAACCTGGCGACCCTGGCGGCGGTCCTGATGATCGCCGGCTACTCCATCAACGACACCGTCGTCATCTTCGACCGGGTGCGCGAGAACCTGCGCAAGTACAAGAAGATGCCGCTGTTCGAGCTGCTCGACCTGTCGATCAACCAGAC
>JAWWCG010000502.1:0-3506 GCA_033720555.1 Kiloniellales bacterium
CCCAACTACATGCTGCTCGACGAGGTCACCTCGGCGCTCGACCCGGAGCTGGTCGGCGAGGTGCTCGACACCCTCGGCATGTTGAGCGACGAGGGCATGACCATGATCCTGGTGACCCACGAGATCGGCTTCGCGCGCGACGTCTCGGACCGGGTGGCCTACGTTCACGAGGGCGTCATCGAGGAGCTCGGCCCGCCGAGCCAGGTGATCCAGAACCCCGAGAGCGAGCGCACGCGCAAGTTCCTGAGCGCGGTCAGATGAGCGAACCCCAGTCGCGAGGATAGGATGAAGATTTCGGCGATCCGCGTCTATCAGGTCGATCTCCCGGTCAAGGAGGGCCGCTACGCCTGGTCCGAGGGCAAGTTCGTCGAGGTCTTCGACAGCACGGTGGTGGAGATCGAGACCGACGGCGGCCACACCGGGGTCGGCGAGGTCTGTCCGCTGGGGCCGTTCTACCTGCCGGCCTTCGGCCCGGGCGCGCGCGCCGGCATCGGCGTGCTGGCGCCGCAGCTCGTCGGCGAGGACCCGCGTGAGCTCGCCCGGATCAACGAGATCATGGACAAGGCGCTGCTCGGCCATCCCTACGCCAAGTCGGCGCTCGACATGGCGTGCTGGGACCTGCTCGGCCAGCAGGCCGGGCTGCCGGTGTGCGCGCTCCTGGGCGGGCGCTTCGGCGCGTCCGTCGCGCTCTACCGGGCGATCAGCCAGCAGGCGCCCGACGCCATGGCCGAGAACGTCGCCGGCTACCGCGCCGAGGGCTACACCAAGTTCCAGCTCAAGGTCGGCGGCGCGGCGGGCGAGGACATCGCGCGCATCCGCGCCGTCGCCGCGGTGCTGGACGCCGGCGAGGTCCTGGTGGCCGACGCCAACACCGGCTGGCTGCTGCCGGACGCCGCGCGGGTGGTCAACGCGGTCAAGGACCTCGACGTCTACATCGAGCAGCCGTGCAAGAGCTACCAGGCCTGCCTGGCGGTGCGGGCGCGCACCGCCCTGCCGTTCATCCTCGACGAGAACATCGACGGGCTCGACATGCTGCTGCGCGGCCACCGGGACCGGGCGATGGACGCGATCAACCTCAAGATCTCCAAGGTCGGCGGGCTCACCAAGGCGCGCCAGATCCGCGACCTCTGCGTCGCGCTGGGCCTGCCCATGACCATCGAGGACAGTTGGGGCGGCGACGTCGTCACCGCCGCCATCGCCCATCTCGCCCACTCGACCCCCGAGCGCTTCCGCTTCTCGGCCACCGACTTCAACAGCTACGTGACGGTTGCCAACGCCACCGGGGCGCCGCGGCGCGAGGGCGGCGCCATGGCGGCGCCGGAGCGCCCCGGCCTCGGGGTCGAGGCGAACCACGAGGTGCTGGGCGAACCGGTCGCCGTCTACCGCGCGTGAGCTCCCAGCCGGCGCGCGGCCCCGGCTCAGGCCGAGACCGCCACCGCGATGTCGGCGGTGCGCCGCTTGGCCAAATACTCGAGGAAGCGGCCGCTGACCTGGAGCGTGTGCTCGTGGGCGAGGCGCTCGGCCAGGTCGGCGTCCTGCCGCTCGATCGCCGCGATCATCTGCACGTGCTCGTCGCGGAACGCCGGCGGCAGGCTGTCGTTGAAGGACCGGAAATAGAGCCGCAGGAAGCGCCGGCCCTCGTCGAGCAGGCGGGCGTGGAACTGCTTCAAGTAACGGTTCTGGGCGGCCTCGCTGATCGCCAGATGGAAGTCGCGGTTGGATTCGATCATCGCCAGCACGTCGCGCGCGGCGAGCGCCGCCTCGAAGGCCGCCTGGCGCGCCTTGATCTCGGCCAGGTCGGCGGCGCTGCGCGACTGGGCGGCCAGGCGCGTCGTCGCCCGCTGCACCAAATCCAGGGCGTCGATATAGGCGGGAAACTCCTCCAGGTTCAGCGGCGCCACCATGGGGCTCTTGTTCGGCAGGGTCTTGACCAGGCCCTCGGTCGCGAGGCGGATCAGCGCCTCGCGCACCGGCGAGCGCGACAGCTTGAAGCGGCGGCCGATCTGCACCTCGTCGAGCAGCTCGCCCGGCGCGATGCTCAGGCTCAGGATGTCCTGGCGCAGCGCCTCGTAGACCCGCATCGCGCCATGGCCGCGGCCGTCGCCGCGCGGCGCCCTGGCCGGGGACTTGGTGGCCGGGGACTTGGGGGCCGTCACGGCCCGCGCCTTTCTCGGCGCGCGCGCTTTACCATCGGCCGTCTTGGCATCGCCCGTGCGGGTGCCGCCAGGTTCCCGCCCCTTCGCCTCGCGCCATCTTCTCGCGCCATGTCCTCGCCTCGTCGACCCGTGCCTGGCTTGCGGCGTCCCGGCCGGCGCGTCCCCGTCCTCGGGTCGCCCTCGCCGCTTCTTGAATGCAAGCTGCACCTGTGTCAGTATACAGTTTGTCTACGAGATCTCGAACAAAAAACGCTGACGCGAGAGACCGCCAACGCCGTCCACCAGGTACCGGGCGCCGCCGCGGTGCACCGGGCGCGGCGGCGGGCGAGGGTAAGGAGAGGGACGGATGCGCTTTCGGGGGATCTACACACCGGTCATCACGCCGTTCCGAGCCGACGGCGCGATCGACCACGACGGCTGGGCCCGGATGATCGACCACCTGATCGGCGCCGGCGTCCACGGCCTGGTGATCGGCGGCACGACCGGCGAGGTCTACGCCCTCAGCCGCGACGAGCGGGTCGCGCAGTTCGCCAAGGCCAAGGAGCTGATCGCCGGCCGGGTGCCCTGGCTGGCCGGGGTCAACGACTTTCGCACCGAAGACTGCTGCGCCTACGCCGCGGCGGCCCGCGCGCAGGGCGCCGACGCCCTGTTGGTGGCCTCGCCGCCCTATTCCCAGCCGAGCGAGCAGGAACTGGTCAGCCATTGCCTGCGCATCGACCGGGCCGCCGGCCTGCCGATCATGCTGTACAACTATCCCGGGCGCACCGGCGCCCACATGGGCGAGGCCTTTCTGCGCGGCGTGACGCGCAGCGCCAACGTCCAGGCGATCAAGGAATCGAGCGGCGACGTCGACCGGATCCACCTGATCGCCACCGCCTTTCCGCAGCTGCAGCTGAGCTGCGGCGCCGACGACCAGGCGCTCGAGTTCTTCGCCTGGGGCGCCGAGAGCTGGGTCTGCGCCGCCACCAACTGCCTGGCGGCGGAGACGCTCGCGCTCTACGAGGCCTGCGTGGTGGAGAAGGACTTCGACGCCGGCCGGGCCCTCATGACGGCGCTCCTGCCGGTCATGACGGTGCTCGAGCGCGGCGGCAAGTTTGCTCAGTGCGTCAAGTACGGCTGCGAGCTGCAGGGCCTGCCGGGCGGCGCGGTGCGGGCGCCGCTCAGGCCGATGGGCAAGGCGCTCAAGGACCGCATGCGCGAGGCCCTGGGCGCGGCGCAGGCCGAGGTGCGCCGGATCCGCAAGCGCCGGACCGGGGCGCGCGCCGCGGCGGCCACGTCCCGCTCGGCCGCCCAGACCGCGCCGGTGCGCCGCGTGGCCAAGGGCTGAGCGGCACGGACCAGCGTTCGGGC
>JAWWCG010000503.1:0-3498 GCA_033720555.1 Kiloniellales bacterium
GAGAACGGCGTGGGCGAGAACCTGCGCCAGGCCCGCGGCACGCGCCGTCGCGCCCGCGACGGCAAAACCGGCGAGCCGACGCCGCGGTCGGCGTAGTTTCCTGTCCGCCTGCGCGGCGCCGTACCGGCCCGCCCCCCACCCGGCCACCCACGGCAGTATCATTGGAGTGGCCGGGGGGTGGCCGGGTGGGGGAGCGGGCTGGTCCTGCGACACCGCAAACAAGGTCCACCATGACCATTTCGTCGCGCCCGCACACCTGATAGAGAGAGCCCAGCGGCGCGCGCCTTTCGCGTGCCGGCGCGAAGAGGGGAGCGCGGGGCTCATGGCGAAGAAGAAACCCAACATCCTGGTGATCATGGTCGATCAGTTGGCGCCGCAGTTCCTCGCGGCCTACGGCCATCCGCTGGTGAAGACGCCGAGCCTCGACCGCCTGTGCGCCGAGGGCGTGGTGTTCGACGCCGCCTATTGCAACGCGCCGCTCTGCGCGCCGGCGCGTTACGTCATGATGACCGGCCGGCTGCCGTCGAAGATCGGCGCCTGGGACAACGCCGCCGAGCTCTCCTCGGAGGTGCCGACCTTCGCCCACTACCTGGCGGCGCTCGGCTACCGCACCTGCCTCAGCGGCAAGATGCACTTCTGCGGTCCCGACCAGCTCCACGGCTTCGAGGAGCGCCTGACCACCGACGTCTATCCCGCCGACTTCACATGGACGCCCGACTGGGACGAGCCGGCCAAGAAGCTCGACTGGTTCCACACCATGGAGGTCGTGCACCAGGCCGGGCCGTGCCTGCGCTCGACCTATCTCGACTTCGACGACGAGGTGACCTACACCGCCAAGCGCTATCTCTACGACCTGGCGCGCGGCGGCGACGGGCGGCCGTTCTGCCTGGTCGCCTCGTTCATCCACCCGCACGACCCCTACATCAACCGCCCGGAGTACTGGGGCCTCTACCGCGACGACGAGATCGACCCGCCGGCGGTCGCGGCGGGCGAGGTCGCCGACGACCCGCACTCGCGGCGGCTGCGCGCGGCCATGGGCATGGACGACCCGGCGCCGAGCGAGTCCGAGGTGCGCGCCGCCCGCCACGGCTACTACGCCTCGGTCAGCTACCTCGACGCGCGCATCGCCGAGCTCTTGGCGGCGCTCGCGGAGACCGGCTTCGCCGAGGACACCGTGGTGGTCTTCACCGCCGACCACGGCGACATGCTGGGCGAGCGCGGCCTGTGGTTCAAGATGTGCTGGTTCGAGCACGGCGCCCGGGTGCCCTTGGTCGTGCACTGGCCGTCGGCCTTCCCGGCGCGGCGGGTGGCCAACGCGGTCTCCCTGGTCGACCTGCTGCCGAGCCTGGCGGAGCTCGGCGCCGACGGCGCCGGCTTCGAGCCGGCCACGCCGCTCGAGGGCCGCAGCCTGGTGCCGCACCTCTCCGGCAGCGGCGGCCACGACGAGGCGCTCGGCGAATACTTCGGCGAGGGCACCGCCGCGCCGCTGTTCATGATCCGCCGCCAGCGCTTCAAGTACGTGACAGCCGAGGGCGATCCGCCCCAGCTCTACGACCTGGCGGAGGATCCGCGGGAGCTGACCAATCTGGCGGCGAGCGAGCGCCGCCGCGACGCCGTCGCCCTGTTCGCCGAGGAGGCCGAGCGGCGCTGGGACGCAGCCGCCCTCAAGGACGCGGTGCTGGAGAGCCAGCGGCGGCGGCGCTTCACCGCGGCGGTGCTGCGCGGCCAGGGCGCGTCGTGGGACTACCAGCCGCCCGCGACGGCGGGCGAGAGCTATATCCGCAACACCATGCCGATCGGCGAGCTGGAGCGCCGCGCCCGCTTCCCGGCGGTGTGAGGAATCGCGGGCCGGGACCGCGAGACGCGAACGCCGGCCCGGGCCTATCGGGCCTCCTCGGCCTCGCCCGCCGGCTCCTGGTCGCGGCCGCGCGGCAGGACCAGGTTCAAGAGCACCCCGACCACCCCGGCGAGGCCGATGCCGCCGAGGGCGAAGTTGCCGATCGGGATCTCGGCGCCGCCGATGCCGAGCACCAGGATCATCGACACGATGACCAGGTTGCGCGGCCGGGTCAGGTCCTCGCGGGCGCCGATCAGGCTGCTCAGGCCGACCACGGTGATGGCGCCGAACAGCAGCACCAGGATGCCGCCCATCACCGGCGTCGGAATGGTCTGCAAGAGGGCGCCGAGCTTGCCGACGAAGGACATCGCGATCGCCCACAGAGCCGCCCAGGTCATGATCGCCGGGTTGAAGGCGCGGGTCAGCGTCACCGCGCCGGTCACCTCGGAGTAGGTGGTGTTGGGCGGGCCGCCGAGCAGGCTGGCAAGGGAGGTGGCGAGGCCGTCGCCCAGCATGGTGTTCTGGATCCCCGGGTCCTTCAGGTAGTCGCGGCCGGTGACGCCGCGGATCGCCAGGATGTCGCCGAAGTGCTCGATCGCCGGGGCGAGGGCCACCGGCACGATGAAGACGACCGCCGCCAGGTTCCATTCCGGGAACACGAAGGCCGGCGCCGCCAGCCACGGCGCCGCCGCCCCCGGCGAGAAGTCGACCAGCGGCGTGTCGCCCAGCGCCCCCAGGATCAGGGCGGCGGCGTAGCCGACCGCCGCGCCGGTCAGAATCGGGACCACCCGCAACAGCCCCTTGCCGAGCAGGGCCAGCGCGACCGTGGCGCCCAGCGCGATGGCGGCGAGCGCGACGGCGGTGCCCTCGGGCACCAGGACGGCCGAGCCGTCGCCGGTCTTGCCGAGGGCGAGGTTGACGCCGATCGGCGCGAGGATCAGGCCGATCACCATGATCACCGGGCCGGTCACCACCCGCGGCAGGTAGCGCTCGAGGACCTCGCTGCCCTTGAGGCGGATCGCGAAGGAGAGGGCGATATAGAGCAGGCCGGCCGCCGCCAGGCCGCACAGCGTGCCGGGCACGCCCCAGGTCTGGACGCCGTAGACGATGGGCGCGATGAAGGCGAAGGAGGAGGCGAGGAAGATCGGCACCTTGCCCCGGGTGACGGCCTGGAACAGGAGCGTGCCGGCGCCGGCGGTGAACAGCGCGACGTTGGGTTCGAGGCCGGTCAGCAGCGGCACCAGCACCAGGGCGCCGAAGGCGACGAACAGCATCTGGCCGCCGATCAGCCATTGCCCCGCCCGGAAGCGGTAGTCGAGAGACGAGATGTCGCTGCGCATGGTGGGCCCCAGTTTTCGCCGGCGACCCCTCGGCCGGCGTGTCCCCGCCGATGCTAGGCCACGCCCGGCGGCCGCGCCTAGGGCGATTTTTCCGGGTCGGGCGGCGGCGCCTGGCCGACCGGTGGGGCGACCGAGGCGGTGGCGGGCGTGGCGGCCGGTTTCGCGGTCGGTTCCGCGCTCGGCGCTCCGGCGGGCGCGCGCTCGAGCAGGATGACCGCGACGCCGGCGATCACCGCGAGGCCGCCGAGCGCGACGTGGAGCGTGAGCCGCTCGCCGAGCAGGACCACGCCGCCGAGCACCGAAAAGACCGGCAGCAGCAGC
>JAWWCG010000504.1:0-3492 GCA_033720555.1 Kiloniellales bacterium
ATTCTCGATTTAGCGGAACATTTCATTCATGCAAAACCGGCGCGCGGTCGAATTCGGGCCGCGCGAGCTCGCAGTTCAACCCCCGGATCTAAGAACGTTGAGGCGGCGGTTGCCGGACCGCCCCGGGGTGGGCGGCGTGGCGGCACGGCGAACCCGACATTGACTTCCGCATTTCTCATATCATATGATATGATAACTTATATCGTATGGAGCGAAGCGTATTGCCTCAGTTTGCTGCCGCACGGTCCTTGGCCGCTCTGGAAAAGCCGGAGGAGGTCGAGGTCTTGGTCCGCGCCGTCGCCCGCGCGGTCGAGGCCTGGAACCTGACGGGCCAGGAGGCCGCCGACCTCTTCGACGTGCCCTTGGCGACCTGGAATCGCATGAAGGCCGGGACGTTCAAGGGCAAGCTCGATCGCGACAAGGTGACGCGCGCCAGCCTGATCATCGGCATCTACAAGGGACTGCGGCTGCTGTTCAACGGCCCGCTCACCTATGGTTGGCCGAAGACCGGTAACTCCGGTCCCCTTTTCGGGGGGCGCCCGCCGCTCGCCGTCATGATTGCCGGCGGCATCCCGGCGTTGATGTCGGTCCGGCAGCACATCGACGCGCTCAGGGGCGGCTTGTGATCGACGTCGCCGACATCCCGACGAAGGATATTTTCGAGCGCGACACCATCAGATTGATCAGCACGGCTTATATCGGCGCGCCCGCCATGGCGCCCCTGGCGGACAGCGAGACGGACCTGGCGTTCTTGGCCGACATCGAAGGCCTGACATCGCAAAGACGGGGACTGGTGGTTCCCAGTGGCGTCGATCCCGCCGAGCTGCTCACCGAACGTGCCGGCTACGGTTGGACCTATGTCAACGCCGCCTTCTGCCATACCCGGCCGACCGGCAATCGCTTCAACGATTCCGAACGCGGCGCATGGTACGCGGCGATGGGATCCGCCGCCGTCGCTACGGCTCACGCGGAGGTCGGCTTTCATTTGAGCCGCGAATTGGCGGCCACCGGCATCTTCGAGAACATAACCTCGTACCGTGAGCTGATCGCAGGATTCCTCACGACGCTTCACGACCTGACAGGCCATGCCAGCGAGGACTTTCTGAACGCCGACATCGAAATCGGCTATCCGGCCGGACAAGCCTTGTCTCACGCTTTGCGGCGGAGGGGCAGCAACGGGCTGATCTACCCCTCCGTTCGAAACGAGGGAGGGACCTGCCTCGCCGCGTTTCGCCCCCATCTCGTGCAAAACATCCGGCAAGGAAACACCTGGGTCTTCCAGTGGGACGGAACGCCGGAACCAACGATCGAGATGGCCCACTGAGCATGTCCGACGATTGCCGCCACCTTCCGAAACACAGTCCCCGCCCACCACCGCCGCGTCCGGCGATTCGCCCATGACGCGCTCGAGTTCTCACGTCCCGGAATACCTGGTTAAATCAGGCTAGAACCGCCGGGACCCGTCGCCCCATGCGAAGCTTGCGCGCGCGCTTGCCGCCGTTGAACGCACTGGTCGCCTTCGAGGCGTCGGCGCGGCACCTGAGCTTCACCCGGGCGGCCGAGGAGCTGGGCGTCAGCCGCGAGGCGGTGAGCCGCCAGGTGCGCCATCTCGAGGACCGTCTGGGCGCGGCGCTGGTCCGCCGCCGCCACCGGGCGCTCGACCTGACGCCGGCCGGCCGGGAGCTGGCGGCCCAGGCGCGCGAGAGCCTGGAGGCGGTCGCCCGCGCCGCCGAGGCGCTGCAGCGCCGGCGGCGGCCGGCCCGGCTGACGGTGACCGCCACCATCGCGCTCGCCACCTTCTGGCTGACGCCGCGCCTGCCCCGCTTTCGCGCCGCCCATCCGGGCGCCGAGATCCGGGTCGTGGTCTCCGACGCGGCGCCCGACCTGGCGGCGGAGGGCATCGACGTCGGCCTCAAGTACGGCGACGGCCGGTGGCCGGGCCTGAGCGCGCGGCGCCTCTTCGCCTGCCGGTCGTTCCCGGTCTGCGCGCCCGGCTACCTCGAGTCGGCGCCGCCGCTCCGCACGCCCGCCGACCTCGCCGGCCACACCCTGCTCAACCTGGACGGCGCGCCGCACGCGCCGGAGGACTGGCGCTGGTGGCTCGAGGGGGCCGCCGCGCCGCCGGGCCGGCCGCTCGACATCCTCGGCTTCGACAGCTACGCCAACGTGATCCAGGCGGCCTGCGACGCCCAGGGCGTGGCGCTCGGCTTCGCCGGCATCATCGACGGGCTGCTCGCCCGCGGCGACCTGGTGCGCCCGCTCCCCGACAGCCGCGATCCCGGCCGGGCGGTCTATCTGGTGGCGCCGGCCGGCGCGGCGCTCTCCCCGCTCGCCCGCGCGTTCCACGACTGGGTGCTGGCCGAGGCGGCCGGGCAAGGCGCAGAGGCGGACTGACGCTTGCCGCGCGAGGCCCCCGCCCGAGGCCGATTTGCGGGGCTCACCTCGGGGGCTCACCTCGGGGGGGCTGACTTCGGCGGCCTACTTCGAGAGCCGCCGATGCATGGCGCGCAGGTAGCGGCGGTCCGCCTCCGTGAACTCGCCGGCGGCGATGTCGGCCTTGTAGCCGTCCAGCTCGTCGCGCAGCTCCTGGGAGACGTCGCGCCGGGCCAGCAACTGGCCGATCAGCGCCAGCGATTCGGCGTCCGTCCCGGCGCCCTCGGCCCCCGCCGCACCTGCCTGGTCTGCCGCATCGGCCTCGTCGGCCTCATCAGCATCCGCGGCGGCGTCGGCATCTGCGGCGGCATCGGCATCTGCGGCATCTGCGACATCAAGCGCGTCTTCGGCGTCCGCGCCATCTGCGGGCGCCAGCAGCGCCGTCCAGCTCAGGCCGGCGGCGGCGACCCTGGCGTGGGCCTCGCGCGCGGCGCGCAGCGCCGCCGCGTCGTCGTCGTCGCCGAGGCGCGCCAGGAGCGCCGCCAGCTCGTCCCGATCGAGTGTTTCCGTCATGCCCGACCTCGCAACGTCGTTCGCGGCGGACGGCGGCGGACGGCGGCCCGTCTCCGGCCGCCTCGAGCCCGCCTTCGCTCCACCTTGGAGTCCGTCTCGGCGAGAGACTGCCGGAAAATTCCCCGGACGCCAAACGCGAAACCGGCCGCGGCGCGGCTTAACCGGCTCCGCCCGCGGTGCTATGATCCGCCCAAGGCCCGGCCCCCGTCCGACGCGACGGGCGCGCGGCGGCAGCGGCCAGGGCATCGAACAGTCCAAACAGGAGAGGCAAGCCGTGAAGACACTGGCAGTGAAGACATTGGCAGGGGCGGCGGCGCTCGCCGCCGCGTTCGCCGTGATTACGGCGGCCGCCAACGCCGAGGCCCTGAGGCAGAGCGTGACGGCCACCCAGGTCGTCGACCTGTCCCACGACATGTACGAGGGCATGTCCTACTGGCCGGGCGGCGTACCCTTCACCATGACCCGGCTGGTCGACTACGACCAGGGCTACCGGCTGCACAAGTTCGAGGTGGGCGAGAACACCGGCACTCACATCGACGCGCCGAA
>JAWWCG010000505.1:0-3479 GCA_033720555.1 Kiloniellales bacterium
CGCGCCAGCCGGCAACGGCCAGAAGCGGAAGGCGAAGCCGGAGTTGCCGGAGGCGGAAGAGGCGGCGGAAGTCGTCGAGGCGCCCGCAGCGGACGGCCAGTCCGACGGCGCGCCGGCGGCGGAGAAGAAAGCCAAGCCCCGCGGCCGGCCGCGCAGCCGTGCGAAAGCCGGAAACGGCGCCGTGGCCGAGGCGGAAAGCAATCCGGCCGCCGAATCCAGTCAGCCCTGCGAAGCGGGCGAAGCCAGCAGCTAAAGCGGTTTGGCGTTGAAGCCCCGTTCTCCCGCCAGGTGCGATCAGGCGGCGACGGTGAGGCTGTCGCCCTTGGCGAGGTCGCCGGCTTCGGTGACCGCGGCGTAGACGCCCATGCGGGAGTGACGGAATCCGAGCTGCAGGGTGCGCGGGATGTTGAGGTCGCGCTCGGCCGTCTCGGGGTCAACGTTGGTCGCCGCGCAGCGCCCTATGGGCGCCGTCACCTCAAGGCCGGCGTTTCCGATGCGGATCTTCGATCCGACCCAGTCGAATTCCTGCCAGGGCGCCGCGCCGTCGATATAGACGTTCGCCCGGAACCGTAGGGGATGGACCGGCTTGCGCAAGACGCGCTCGAGATCCCGCACGCTCGCCAGGTTGATGATCGACACGACCTTTTCCGGGACATCGGAAAACATGTGACCCTCGGCCTCGAGCAGCTTCGGGGCACCTCTGGCCGAGCCCGCGAGAAAGCCGGAGAAGAACTCGGCGATGAGGGTGCGCCCGACCAGGTCCGTCGGATCGGCGGTGACCACCGGCCGGCCGGCCCGCTCGATCGTCAGCTTGCTGGTCTCCGTATTGAAGGAGGCATGCAGCTGCGCCAGCTTTGCGGCGCGCATCAACATGAAGAAGTTCGTTTTGGCGAGCCATTTCGGCGCCTCCCGGTCGAACTGCGTCGAGCCGTGGGCGATGGCAAAACGGCGGTCGTGCGGCAAGCCTTGGCCGGGCGCGAGGGTGACCCGCTCGAGCGACTCGGCGTTCAGTCCCTTAACCGGATAGCGACAAATGTCGACGACGGTAATCGCCATACTCGAAGTGCTCCGGGCCACACGGAAAGCCCCCTAAATGAACGGGATTTCGCCAACGATGGCAATGACATGGCACAGCGGGACTTTTTTGCGCGAGCCCTTGTGCCCTTTTTGCCACAGCCCCATATCAAGACTGGCGGGTGGCGCGGGGCCACGCGCCGGCGTCTGCGGGCCGCTGAGAATATGGACGCAGCCGCCGACATCACGGCATCATCGATCGCGTGCTGCAGGTGACGCGGGCGCGAACGAGGAAGGCTCATAAATTATGGATTTCGAGAAGTACACCGAGCGTTCGCGCGGCTTCGTTCAGGCCGCCCAAGGTCTTGCCTTGCGCGAAGGCCATCAACGGCTGACCCCCGAACACCTGCTGAAGGTCCTGCTGGACGACAAGGAAGGCTTGGCGGCCAACCTGATCCGTGCCGCCGGCGGCGATTCTGCCCGGGCCCTTGCCGGCGTCGAGGCGGAACTGGCCAAGCAGCCCAAGGTGGAAGGCGCCGGGGCCGGCCAGGTCTATATCGCCCCGGAAACCGCCCGCTTGTTCGAGCAGGCCGAATCGATCGCCGAGAAGGCCGGCGACAGCTTCGTCACCGCCGAGCGCCTCTTGCTCGCCCTGGCGATGGCCAGCGGCACGCCCTCGGCGCGCGTGCTCGGCGACGCGGGCCTGACCCCGCAGAAGCTGAACGAGGCGATCAACGACCTGCGCAAGGGCCGTACCGCCGACAGCGCCAGCGCTGAGCAGGGCTACGACGCCCTCAAGAAGTATGCCCGTGACCTGACCGCCGTGGCGCGCGAGGGCAAGCTCGATCCCGTGGTCGGGCGCGACGAGGAAATCCGCCGCACGATTCAGGTCCTGGCCCGCCGCACCAAGAACAATCCGGTGCTGATCGGCGAGCCCGGCGTCGGCAAGACGGCGATCGTCGAAGGCCTGGCCCAGCGCATCGTCAACGGCGACGTGCCCGAGACCCTCAAGGACAAGCGCCTCATGGCGCTCGATCTCGGCGCCATGATCGCCGGCGCCAAGTTCCGCGGCGAGTTCGAAGAGCGCCTCAAGGCGGTGCTGCAGGAGATCGCGGCGGCCGAGGGCGAGATCGTGGTGTTCATCGACGAGCTGCACACCCTGGTCGGCGCCGGCAAGGCCGAAGGCGCGATGGACGCCTCCAACATGCTGAAGCCGGCGCTGGCGCGCGGCGATCTGCATTGCGTGGGCGCGACCACCCTCGACGAGTACCGCAAGGACATCGAGAAGGACGCAGCGCTGGCGCGGCGCTTCCAGCCGGTCTTCGTCGACGAGCCCTCGGTCGAGGAGACCATCTCGATTCTGCGCGGGCTGAAGGAGAAGTACGAGCTGCACCACGGCGTGCGGATCACCGATTCCGCCCTGGTGGCGGCGGCGACGCTGTCCAACCGCTATATCTCCGACCGCTTCCTGCCGGACAAGGCGATCGACCTGATGGACGAATCGGCGAGCCGCCTGCGCATGGTGGTCGACTCCAAGCCCGAGGAGATCGACGAGATCGACCGCAAGCTGATCCAGCTCAAGATCGAGCAGGCGGCGCTCAAGAAGGAGAGCGACAAGGCGTCCAAGGAGCGCCTGAAGAGCCTGGAGAAGGAGATCGCCGAGCTGGAGCAGAGCTCGGCCGAGCTGACCGCCCAGTGGCAGAGCGAGAAGCAGACCCTGGCCGGCGCCCAGAAGCTGAAGGAGAGCCTGGACGAGGCCCGCATCGAGTTGGAGCGCGCCCAACGCGACGGCAAGCTGGAACGCGCTGGCGAGCTGGCCTACGGCGTGATCCCCGACCTGGAACGCCAGCTCGAGGAAGCGGCGGCCGCCGCCGAGCACCGCATGCTGAACGAAGAGGTGACCGAGGCCGACATCGCCGCCGTGGTGTCGCGCTGGACCGGCATTCCGGTTGACCGCATGCTCGAGGGCGAGCGCGAGAAGCTGCTCCACATGGAGGACTCCCTGCGCCTGCGCGTGGTCGGCCAGGACGAGGCCATCGTCGCGATCTCCAACGCCGTGCGCCGCGCGCGCGCCGGCCTGCAGGACCCCAACCGGCCGATCGGCTCGTTCCTGTTCCTGGGGCCGACCGGCGTCGGCAAGACGGAGCTGACCAAGGCGCTGGCGCAGTTCCTGTTCGACGACGAGCAGGCCATGGTGCGCCTCGACATGTCGGAATACATGGAGAAGCACTCGGTCGCCCGCATGATCGGCGCCCCGCCGGGCTATGTCGGCTACGAGGAGGGCGGCGCCCTCACCGAGGCGGTGCGCCGCCGGCCCTATCAGGTGGTGCTGTTCGACGAGATCGAAAAGGCGCACCCAGAGGTGCTCAACGTCCTGCTGCAGCTCATGGAAGACGGCCGGCTGACAGACGGCCACGGACGCACTGTGAACTTCCGCAACACTGTTGTGATCATGACCAGCAACC
>JAWWCG010000506.1:0-3473 GCA_033720555.1 Kiloniellales bacterium
CCTCGGCGCGGGCGACGTGCTCGCGCGCTACGAGCGCTGGCGGCGGTTCGACAACCTCATGCTGATCGCCGCGACCGACGCCCTCAACCGGCTGTTCTCCAACGACCTCGGGCCGCTGCGCCTGGCGCGCGACCTCGGCCTGGCCGCGGTCGACCGGCTGCCGCCGCTGAAGAAGCTCTTCATGCGCCACGCCATGGGGTTGGTGGGCGACTTGCCCCGGCTCATTCAGGGGCAGAGGCTGTAGGCGTCGCGCCGGCCTGACGGCTCGCCCGAGGGGGGGGCGCCTGGATCTGGGCCAGGGGTGCGGTCGCGGCGTGGTCCGTTTTGGCTGGGCGATTTCCCGGGCGATCTCCCGGGCGACCACCGGCGCGACCGGGAGATAGACCGGCTGGCAACGACGAGAGAGGAGGGAGGACCCATGGCGCGCTTCAGCCCCGCCGAGCAGGCCTTGATCGACGTCTGGGAAGCCCACACGGCCGCCGAGTTCGTCCACAAGGACGCCGATCAGGCGATCGCGACAATGACCGACGATCCAGTCCTGGTGCACGTCCCCGTGGGCACCGGCGCCGCCGGGCGGGAGGCCTTGCGCGCGTTCTACAGGGACATCCTCATTCCGCAGATGCCGCCGGATGCCGAGCTGCAATTGCTGACCCGCTCGGTCGGGCAGAATCGCGTGATCGACGAGTTCGTCCTCAGCCTGACCCACACGGTGCGGATGGACTGGTTCGCGCCGGGGATCGCGGCGACGGGACGCCGGCTGGTCGTTCCCCACGTGGCGGTGATCGCCTACGAGGGCGGCAAGATCAGCTCCGAGCACATCTACTGGGATCAGGCGAGCGTCCTGCTGCAGTTGGGCGTTCTCGAGGCGGGCCTGCCGGTCCTCGGCGCCGATCAGGCCGACCGCGTGTTGCGCGCCGACGCGCCGGCGAACACGCTGATCGCGAAATTGGCCGGGTCATAGCTCGGGGCGGCGCGCCGAGCCAAGGGCTGCCACTCGCGGTTGCCCCCCGAGACGAGCGGGCAAGGGACGAGCGAGCAAGAGAGGAGCGGCCCGTCCGCGTCTGCCGGCGTCCGAGCGGGCCCGCTCCCGATTAAACGAAGGTCACGTGGCCCGTGCGAACGTCGTACATGGCGCCGGCCAGGCCAATGTCGCCCTTTTCGGCCATGCCCCTCAAGACCGGGCTGCGCTCGCGAATCCTCTCGAGGGTCAGAACCACGTTCTTGTCCGCCACGGCCTGAACGAACGCGGCATTGCCCGACGACCGGTCGGCTTCGTGACCGGACACGGCCGCGACGGCGGGTTTGATGTTGGCGAGCGTCCGGGTCAGGTTGCCCAGCACCACGTCGTCGCAGGCGCCCTTGATCGCGCCGCACTCGGTGTGACCGAGAACGACGATCAAGCGGGCGCCCGCCACCGCGCAAGCGAACTCCAGGCTGCCGAGGATATCGTCGTTGACGAAGTTGCCCGCGACGCGCGCGCTGAATATGTCGCCGATGCCCTGATCGAAGATCAGCTCGTTGGAGGCGCGCGAATCGATGCATCCCACGATGGCGGCAAAGGGAAACTGCCCGTCTCCCGTCGCCTTGACCTGTTGCAGGTGGTCGCGCGCCAGCATCTGTCCTTGGACGAAGCGGGTGTTGCCGTCCTTGAGCATCTGGAGCGCCTTGTCCGGCGTGATGGCGGCTTGGGTGTCCTTGGTCTGGGTCGTGGCCTCGCCTTGCGCGGCCCGCGCCGACGTCGAGGCCAAGGCGAGACCCGACGCCGCGCCCGCGGCGAACAGCGCCGTACCGGTTCCCTTCAAGAAGCTTCTGCGACTGCTGGCGCGGGTCATCATGGCGTCGGTCCCCAAAGTTGATCGATCTCGGCCGGGTCCTGTCCCCGTGGCCGTTGCGACAGTATCACCTCACGACCATCGAAGGCGATCCCTGCCGTGCACGACACTCAAGGTTGAGCGCCCTCGTGATGTCCGGGATGCGCACCGGTGGCGCCCGGGCCGGCGGGAGCGGAGGAACGCCTCTGCGGGACGGAGAGCGCGGACTGCCGCCGGGGGTCAGGGCGGCCCCGGCGCGCCCGACACGCCGGCGCCCAACTGCTCGCACAGACGATCCGTGCGCTCGATGTATTTGGCGGCCTTCGTTTCGGCGAACAACGAACGCGCCTCCTTAACCTGCGCCGCCAGGTCCTCGCGATCTCCCAGGACGTGCGACAAGGTCGCGAGACCCAGGAGAGTCCGCCCTAGCTCGAAGCGCGCGCCGAGTTCGACGAAGATGCGCCGGGCATCGTTCAAGTGCCTCTGCGAGGCGGGAAGATCGCCCTGCGCCTGCGCGACCGTGCCGAGGACTTGCTTCGACAGTCCCACGCCGAGAATGAATTGGGTTTCCGTGCTGACGTCTAGCGCCTTGCTGACGACGTCTATGGCCTTTTGCATGGCGCCGCTTGAGACGTAGGCTTCCCCGAGCATGGTCCGAAACCATGCGCGGAACTGCAACGAGCGGACCTCGTCGGCCAGCGCGACGGCGTCCTCCAGGACCGTGACGGCGCGCGCGACATCGCCCGCCTCCCACGCGGCGCGGCCCAAGCAAGCCAGGATGAAAGCCGTCTCGAAGTCGTCGGGCGACAGCTCCAGGGCCTGCTCGCAGAGTGCGATCCCCGCTTCGCCTTCGCCACGGGTCGCGCGACTGAGGCCGGCGAGCATGGCGGCATTGGCTTGGGCCCGGCGCAGTCCGCTCGTGTCTCCGAACCGCTTGAGCCGTGCCGCGGCCTCGAGCGCCGAATCGAAGTCGCCCGCGAAGACGCAGCAGTAGCTCAAAGTGAACAAAGCTTGGCTCAGCCAGAGCCGGTCGTCGGTCCGCTCGAGCAAAGCCGCCGCCTGCCGCGCATGGGCGATCGCGTCGTCCAGTGTTCGCCCGGAGTAGACATACTCCGTGGCGAGGGCGCGGTGGATCTTGCCCATGACGGCTTCGTCGCCGGCGCGAGTCGCGTCTTCGAGGCCGCGCTGCAAGCCCTCGGCGGCTTCGTCGCGGTGTCCCAGCCAGGCATGGGCGAAGCCGAGCCAAAAGTAGTACTGGCCGGATAGCGCGGGCTCCTGCAGCCGCTCCAAGCGGCCCCGGTGTGCGCTGAGCAGTCGCACGATCTCTTCTCGGCGGCCGAGAAAATGGAGGGACTGAGCCTGCCGAACGACGAGCTCCAAGACGCATCGATCTCGATCCTCGGCCGGCAGCCGCTCGCCGTGCGCGCACGCCTCCTCGAGGGCGGCGAGGGCCTCCGCGTGGGCATAGAGCCCGGCCGCCATGTCGGCGAAGCGGGACAGATACTCGACCGTCTTGTCCGCTTGCCCGGCCCTCGCGTAGTGGTGCGCCAGCAATTCCGGCTGGCTCTCGACGATCTCGGGGTGCTTGCGCTCCAACAGCTCGGCCACCTGGCGGTGGTAATACTGACGCGTCCGTACCAGCAGCGACTCGTAAGCGGCATC
>JAWWCG010000507.1:0-3469 GCA_033720555.1 Kiloniellales bacterium
CAGTCTGACGATGTCGATCGGCAGGCGGTCGCGGTCGCCGATCACGCAGAGCCGGACCCCTTCGTCCGCCAGCTTGACGATGTCGTGCTGCAGATGGCGCCGCAGCAGGCCCATGAGGTCGTCGACCTCGGCGAGCGGGCGCTTCCAGTTCTCCGAGGAGAAGCCGTAGAGCGTCAGGTAGGAGATGCCCAATTCGGCGGCCCCGATCATGGTCCGGCGCACCGCCTCCGCGCCGCGGCGGTGCCCCGCGGTCCGCGGCAGGCCGCGGGCCTTCGCCCAGCGGCCATTGCCGTCCATGATGATGGCGACGTGGGCGGGAAGGGCGCGGTTGGGAAGGCTCAGCAACGTCGACATGTGGCTCAGACCTGCATGATCTCGCCGTCTTTTTGCTCCAAGGCCTCGTCGATCGCCTTGATGTGGCGATCGGTCATCTCCTGGATCTCCTCCGACCACATGTGCTGCTCGTCCTGGGACAGCTCGTGCTCGCGTTCCATGCGCTTCAGCATGTCCATGCCGTCGCGCCGCACGTTGCGCACCGCGACCCGCGCCTGCTCGGCGTATTTGTGCGCGATCTTGCTGAGCTCGACCCGGCGCTCCTCCGACAGCATCGGGATCGGCACGCGAATCAACTGGCCGTCGGTCTGCGGATTGAGGCCGAGATCGGACTCGCGGATCGCCCGCTCGACCGCGCCCACCAGCGAGCGGTCCCAGACCTGGACGGTGATCATGCGCGGCTCGGGCACGCCGATGGTGCCGACCTGGTTCATCGGCATGGACGAGCCATAGGCGTCCACGTTGATCGGCTCCAGCAGGTGCACCGAGGCCCGTCCCGTGCGCAGGCCGGCAAATTCTTGCTTGAGAACCTCGATCGCGCCGTTCATCCGTCGCTCGAGATCCTTGAGGTCTGGATCAGCCACGCTCATACCTCGCTGGTGATGATGGTGCGGCGCCCCTGGCCGCGAACGACCTCGGCGAAGGCGCCTTCCTGATAGATCGAAAATACCATGATCGGGATGGCGTTTTCACGGGCCAGCGAGATCGCCGCATGGTCCATGACCGCCAGATCCTGGGACAAGACCTGGTGATAGGTCAGGGTCTCGTAGCGCTGCGCCGCCGGATTGCGGATCGGGTCGTCGTCGTAGACTCCGTCCACCTTGGTCCCCTTCAGCAGCAGGTCGCAGCCCATCTCCGAGGCGCGCAGCGCGGCCGCGGTGTCGGTGGTGAAGAAGGGATTGCCGGTGCCGGCGCCGAAGATCACCACCCGCCCCTTCTCCATGTGGCGCGCCGCCCGGCGCCGGATGTAGGGCTCGGCCACCGTGGCCATGGGGATCGCCGATTGCACCCGGGTCGCCACGTCCATGCGCTCCAGGGCGTTTTGCATGGCGAGCGAATTGATCACCGTCGCCAACATGCCCATGTAGTCGGCCGAGGCGCGCTCCATGCCCCGCGCGGCGCCCGCCAGGCCGCGAAAGATGTTGCCGCCGCCGATCACGATGCAGACCTCGATGCCGAGCTGGCGCACCTCCTTCACGTCGCGGGCGATCTGCTCGACCATCTCGGGATCCAGGCCGTAGTCCTGGCCGCCCATCAGGGCCTCGCCGGAAATCTTGAGGAGCACCCGGCGGTAGCCGCCGGCCTTGGCCTGGGCGGCGGCGGGGGGATCTGACGGGGCGGGCTGAGGGGTTCCGGCCATTTGCGGTTCCCAAGGACTCGGGTGCTGGACCTTTTAAGGGCTCGCGGCGGCGGCGTCCAGCCGGGGCCCGCAACCGCCCGCGTATCAAGCCCCGCTGCGCCGGCCGCGGCGCCGACGGCGGCCGAACGGCACGTCGACTCGGGCGGAGTCGCCCGCTAGCTGAGCTGCGCCGCCACCTCGGCGGCAAAATCGCTCGTCGCGCGCTCGATGCCCTCGCCCAGCAGGAAACGGACCATGCCGACGACCTCGACCGAACCGCCCAGATCCTTGGCCGCCTGGTCGAGGATCTTGGCGACCTTGGTTTCGCCGTCGATCACGTAGGTCTGCTCCAGCAGGCAGACCTCCTCGTAGTACTTGCGCAGCCGGCCCTCCACCATCTTGGCGACGATGTCTTCCGGCTTGCCGGAGGCGCGCGCCTGTTCGGCCAGGATCTCGCGCTCGCGGTCGAGCGCGGCCGGGTCGACGCCGTCCTTGTCGATCGCCGCCGGCGCCGCCGCCGCCACGTGCATGGCGAGCTTCTTGCCGAGCTCGGCCAGCCCCGCCGAATCGCCGGTCGAGCGCAGCGCCACCAGCACGCCGATCTTGCCGAGGCCCGGCTCCACCTGATTGTGGATGTAGCCGGCGACCACCCCCGGGTCCACCGACAGCGCGGCGGTGCGCCGCAGGATCAGATTCTCGCCGATGGTCCCGACCAGCCGGGCGAGCTCGTCGTCGAGCGCCGCTCCGTCGGGCGTCTTGGCCCGGCCGAGCGCCTCGAGGTCGCCGCCGGCGGCCAGCGCCAGCTCCGCCGCCTGGCGCACGAAGGCCTGGAACTGCTCGTTGCGGGCGACGAAGTCGGTCTCGGAGTTGACCTCCACCAAGGCGCCGCGCGGCCCGTCCAGGGCCATGCCGATCAGGCCTTCGGCCGCCGTGCGCCCGGCCTTCTTGGCCGCCGCCGCCAGGCCCTTCTTGCGCAGCCAGTCGACCGCCCCCTCGAAGTCGCCCGCGGTCTCGATCAGCGCCTTCTTGCAATCCATCATGCCGGCGCCGGTCTTTTCGCGCAGCTCTTTGACCTGGCTGGCCGTGATTTCAGTCATGACGTGACCTTCTCTCGATAATTCGTTGATATCGGACAGAAAATCCGGATCAAAAGCGAGTCCCGTGGCCGTTCACGAGGCCTTCTTCTCGCCGGCATCGGCCTCGGCGTCCGATTTGGCGTCCGGCTGGGCATCCTTCTGGGCGTCCGATTTCTCGTCCGGTTCGCCGGCCTGTTCCGCCTCCGCCTGGGCCGCCGTCGCGGGCTCTTCGGGGCTCTGCTCGGGGCTATCTTTCGGACTTTCCTCGGCGCTTTCCTGGGGGCTTTCCTCGGCCGCCTGAGCGGCTTCCGGCGCGGCCGCGCCCTCCTCCGCGCCGGTTTGCGCCGCGTCCGTCGCAGCTTTCTCCGCCGGCGCTTCGTCACCCGCCGTCTTGTCCCCCGCCTTCTGCGCCGACTTGTCCGCCGCCTTCTCCGCCGGCTCCTGGGGCAGGTCCTCCGCCGGGGCTTCCTCGGCCTCGCCGACGTCGGCGCCGCTGCTGATCAGCTCCTGCTGGATGCCGTCGAGCACGGCGTCGGCCATCAGATTGCAATAGGTGGAGATGGCGCGGAACGCGTCGTCGTTGCCCGGGATGGGAAAGCTGATGCCTTCGGGGTCCGAGTTGGAATCGATGACCGCGATCACCGGAATCTCGAGCTTGTTCGCCTCGGCCACGGCGATGTGCTCCTTGTTGGTGTCGACCACCACCAGGATGTTCGGCAGA
>JAWWCG010000508.1:0-3465 GCA_033720555.1 Kiloniellales bacterium
AACTTCACGAGCTGAGCGGCGGGCGGACGCTCGAGGCCAACGTGGCGCTGCTGGAAGCCAACGCCCGCGTCGCCGCCGAAATAGCCTGCGCCTACGCGGACACGGGCGAGGCCTGAGGCGTCATGTCCGGCGAGGCGTCCCTGCCCGCGCCCTTCGCCGCGTGGTTCGCCCGGCGCGGCTGGCGGCCCCACGCCCATCAGCTGGCGATGCTGGCGGCGGCCGAGGCCGGCCGATCGGCCCTGTTGATCGCGCCGACCGGCGGCGGCAAGACCCTCGCGGGGTTCCTGCCGAGCCTGATCGACCTGGCCGGGCGGCCGCGGCGCGATATCGGGGGCCTGCACACCCTCTACGTCTCGCCCCTGAAGGCGCTCGCCGTCGATATCCACCGCAACCTCACCCGGCCGACCGCGGAGATGGGCCTGGAGGTCGCCTGCGAGACCCGCACCGGCGATACCCCCCATTCCAAGCGCCAGCGCCAGCGCCGCCGGCCGCCGCAGATCCTCATGACCACGCCGGAATCCCTCGCCCTGCTGCTGTCCTACTACGACGCGGCCAAGGTCTTCGCGGGCCTTGCCTGCGTGGTGGTCGACGAGCTGCACGCCCTCACCGACAACAAGCGCGGCGACTTGCTGGCGCTCGCTCTCGCCCGGGTGCGCCGCCTGGCGCCGGCCTGCCGCGTGACCGGGCTCTCGGCGACCGTCGCCGACCCGCCGGCGATTTGCGATTGGCTCGCCGCGGCGGGCGGGACCCGACCGCAGCTGATCCAAGGCGCGCCCGGCCCCGACCCGGAGATCGACATCCTCGCCACTCGGGCCTATCTGCCCTGGTCCGGCCATATGGCGGTGCACGCCCTGGAGGAGGTCTACGACCAGATCCGCCGCGCCGGCACGACCATCCTATTCGTCAACACCCGGGCGCAGGCCGAGATCGTGTTCCAGGAGCTGTGGCGGCTCAACGAGGACGGCCTGGCGATCGCGCTCCATCACGGCAGCCTGTCGGCGGAGCAGCGCCGCAAGGTGGAGGCCGCCATGGCCCGCGGCGATCTGCGGGCTGTCGTCGCGACGTCTTCGCTCGACCTGGGGATCGACTGGGGTTCGGTCGACCTGGTGGTGCAGGTCGGCGCGCCGAAGGGCTCGGCCCGGCTGCTGCAGCGGATCGGCCGGGCGAACCACCGCCTCGACCAGCCGAGCCGGGCGCTCTTGGTGCCGGCCAACCGCTTCGAGGTGCTGGAGTGCCGGGCGGCGCTGGCGGCCGTTCGCGAGGGCACCCTCGACGGCGCGCCGCCCCGGCCCGGCGGCCTCGACGTCTTGGCCCAGCACATCCTCGGCATGGCCTGCGGCGGGCCGTTCCTGGCCGACGAGCTCTTCGCCGAGGTCAAGTCGGCGCGGCCCTACGCCGGCCTGTCGCGGCGCGAGTTCGACGACGTGCTCGACTTCGTCGCGACCGGCGGCTACGCCCTCGGCACCTACGAGCGGTTTCGCAGATTGAGTAAAGATGGCGAGAGCCGCTACCGCGTCGCGTCCCAGGCCCACGCCCGGCGCTACCGCATGAACATGGGCACCATCGTCGAGGCGCCGACCATCCAGATTCGCCTGAAGCGCGGCCGGGTGCTGGGCGAGGTGGAGGAGTATTTCGTGCAGGCGCTGGTGCCCGGCGACAGCTTCATCTTCGCCGGCCAGGTACTGCGCTTCGAGGGCCTGCGCGAGACCTACGCCGAGGCGAGCCGCGCCGCCGAGGGCGAGCCCAAGGTGCCGGCCTACATGGGCGGGCGCCTGCCGCTCAGCACCCATCTGGCGGAGCGGGTGCGCGGCCTCCTGGCGAGCCCGGCGGCGTGGCGCGAGCTGCCGCCGGCGGTCGCCGAGTGGCTCCGGATCCAGCGCTGGCGCTCGGTGCTGCCGCCGGCCGACGGCCTCTTGGTCGAGACCTTCCCGCGCGGCCGCAAGCAGTTCCTGGTCGCCTACTGCTTCGAGGGCCGCAACGCCCACCAGACGCTGGGCATGCTGCTGACCCGGCGCATGGAGCGCGCCGGCCTCGGCCCGCTCGGCTTCGTCGCCACCGACTACGTGCTGGCGGTGTGGAGCCTCAAGGCGGTCGAGGACGCCGACGCCCTCTTCGCCGAGGACATGCTGGGCGACGATTTGGAGGAGTGGATGGCCGAGTCCTCCATGCTGCGCCGGACCTTCCGCAACGTGGCGGTGATCGCCGGGCTGATCGAGCGCCGCCAGCCCGGGCGCGAGCGCAGCGGCCGCCAGGTGACCTTCAACGCCGACCTGATCTACGACGTCTTGCGCAAGCACGAGCCCAACCACGTGCTGCTTCGCGCGACCCGCGCCGACGCCGCCGGCGGGCTCACCGACATCCGCCGCCTGGCCGACATGCTGCACCGGGTGCGGGGGCGGATCCGCCACCGCGCCCTGGAGCGGGTCTCGCCGCTCGCCGTGCCGGTGCTGCTGGAGATCGGCAAGGAGCAGGTCTACGGCGGCGCCCTCGACGAGCTGCTCGATCAGGGCGCCCAGGCGCTGATCGCCGAGGCGACGGCAGAGGTCGCACAGGCGGAGCTGCCGCTGTGAGCGCGCCGGCGCGGTCCGGGGCGGCCAACGGCGCCGCCGAGATCCGGCTGAACGGCGCGCGGCTGGTGGCCGATCCCTCCGGCGCGCTGCTCTGGCCCGAGCGGCGCACCCTGGTGGTGGCGGACCTGCACTTCGAGAAGGGCTCGGCCTTCGCCGCCCGGGGCGTCCTGCTGCCGCCCTACGACACCCGCGCGACCCTCGAGCGGCTGGCGGGCGCGATCGCCCGCCACCGGCCCGAGCGGGTCGTCGCGCTCGGCGATTCGTTCCACGACGGCGGCGCCGGCGCGCGGCTCGCCGCCGGCGACCGGGCCCGGCTCAAGCGGCTCGCCGCGGCTTGCGACTGGGTCTGGATCGAGGGCAACCACGACCCCGAGCCGCAGGCCATCCTCGGCGACCTGGGCGGCCGGGTCGAGGCCGAGCTGATCGAGCCGCCGCTGGTGTTCCGCCACCGCGCGGCGAGCGGCGGCCCAGGTTCACGCCGCGCCGCCGGCGAGGTCTCGGGCCACTGGCACCCCAAGGCGGCGGTGCACCTGCCGCCCCGGCGGATCTCGGCGCCGTGCTTCGTGAGCGACGGCCGGCGCCTCGTCCTGCCCGCCTTCGGCGCCTACACCGGCGGCCTCAACGTGCTCGACCCGGCGATCGGCGCCCTGTTCGACGGCGGTTTCGTCGTGCACCTGAAGCACGGGAATAAACTATATAAATTTCAGATAGATGTATTGGTTTATTAAGGTAATATATTACGCAAGCCGGATCTCGCCCAGGCTTTCGTCCAGGATGTCGAGCGCCCGGTCCAGGTCGCCTTGGTCGATGATTAAGGGCGGACTCAGGGTCAGCACGTTGCCCATGGAGACCTTGAAGCTGAGGCCGCGCTCCAGGCAGCGGTAGAAGACCTCCT
>JAWWCG010000509.1:0-3459 GCA_033720555.1 Kiloniellales bacterium
GACTGGCGCACGCGCCGGGCCGACGGGCGGCTGCCGGCGCCGCCGCACGACGAAAGCGGCCACACCTGGCATCACCCGGACGAGCAGCTCTTCGCCATAACCAAGTACGGACCCGCCGCCGTCGCCGGCCTCGACGATTACGAGACCGACATGCCGGCGTTCGACGGCGTCTTGAGCGATCGGCAGATCCGGGCCGTGCTGGCCTATATCAAGAGCACCTGGCCGGCGGAGATCCGCGCCCGGCAAGACAACCTCAACCGCCAAGCATCGTCGAACTGATCCGAATCCGGGACCCGCCGCATGACCGACACACAAGACGTGCAAGACAGGACGAGCGAGACCAAGGCCACCGATCCGGTTTGCGGCATGACGGTCGATCCGGGCACGGCCGCCCATCGCGCCGAGCATGACGGCGAGACCTATGCCTTCTGCAGCGCCCACTGCCTGAAGAAGTTCCAGGCGGACCCGGCGCGCTACCTCTCCGGCGCGGACGCGCCCCCGGCGAGTCCGCCAGCGAATCCCCCGGCGAATCCCCCGGCCAGCCCCGGCGCACAGGTCCAGTACACCTGCCCGATGCATCCGGAGATCGTGCGCGACGCGCCGGGCCCCTGCCCGATCTGCGGCATGGCGCTCGAGCCCATGACGGTCTCGCTGGAGCAGGAGACCAGCCCCGAGCTGATCGACATGACGCGGCGCTTCTGGGTGGGCGCCGCGCTCACCCTGCCGCTTCTCGTGATCGCCATGGGCGGCGAGATTCCCGGCATCGAGGGGCTGATCCCGCTCGCCTGGTCGCAATGGGTCCAGCTCGCCCTGGCGAGCCCCGTCGTGCTGTGGGCCGGCCTGCCGTTCTTCGAGCGCGGCTGGCAATCCCTCGTCACCCGCAACCTCAATATGTTCACGCTGATCGCCCTCGGCGTCGGCGCCGCCTACGCCTACAGCGTGGTCGCCACCGTCGCGCCGGGCCTGTTCCCGCCCGCCTTCCGGGACGCCGGCGGCGAGGTCGGGGTCTACTTCGAGGCCGGCGCGGTGATCACGGTGCTGGTCCTGCTCGGCCAGGTCCTCGAGCTGCGCGCCCGGGAGCGGACCAGCGGCGCGCTGCGCTCGCTGCTCGACCTGGCGCCGAAGATGGCGCGGCGGGTGACCGAGGACGGCTCGGACGAGGAGGTGCCGCTCGACCAGGTCGAGGCGGGTGACCGGCTGCGGGTGCGGCCGGGCGACAAGGTGCCGGTGGACGGCGAGCTGCTCGAGGGCCACAGCGCGGTCGACGAGTCCATGGTGAGCGGCGAGCCGATGCCGGTGGAGAAACGCGTCGGCGACAAGGTGATCGGCGGCACCCTCAACGGCACCGGCGGCTTCGTCATGCGGGCCGAGCGGGTCGGCGCCGAGACCATGCTCGCCCAGATCGTCCAGATGGTGGCCGAGGCGCAGCGCTCGCGCGCCCCGATCCAACGCATCGCCGACGTGGTCGCCGGCTACTTCGTGCCGGCGGTGGTCGCGATCGCCGTGGTCGCCTTCGTCGTCTGGGCGCTGGTCGGCCCGCCGCCGGCCATGGCCCACGCCCTGGTGGCGGCGGTCTCGGTGCTGATCATCGCCTGCCCCTGCGCCCTCGGCCTGGCGACGCCCATGTCGATCATGGTGGGCACCGGCCGCGGCGCCCAGTCGGGCGTGCTGATCAAGAACGCCGAGGCGCTGGAGCGCTTCGAGAAGGTCGACACCCTGGTGATCGACAAGACCGGCACCCTGACCGAAGGCAAGCCGAAGGTGGTGGCGGTCGAGGCGGCGCCCTGGATCGAGCAAGACGAGCTGCTCGCGCTGGCCGCCGGCCTGGAGCGCAGCAGCGAGCACCCGCTGGCCGCCTCGATCGTCGCGGCCGCCCGGGAGAGGGGCCTCGCCCTGGCCGCGGCCGAGGACTTCGCCGCGCCGACCGGCAAGGGCGTGACGGGCCGGGTGGACGGCCGTGCCGTCGGCCTCGGCAATCAGCGGCTGCTGCACGACCTGGGCATCGAAACCGCCGAGTGGTCCGAGACGGCCGACGCGCTGCGGGCGGACGGCCAGACGGTCATGTTCGTCGCCGTCGACGGCCGGGTGGCGGGGCTGATCGGCGTGGCCGACCCCATCAAGGAGACCACCCCCGCCGCGCTGGACGACCTCAGGCGCGACGGCGTCAGGATCGTCATGCTGACCGGCGACAACCGCCGGACCGCCGAGGCCGTGGCGAGCAAGCTGGGGATCGACCGGATCGAGGCGGAGGTGCTGCCGCAGCAGAAAGGCGACATCGTGAAGCGCTACCGCGCCGAGGGCCGGGTGGTCGCCATGGCCGGCGACGGCGTCAACGACGCGCCCGCGCTGGCCGAGGCGGACATCGGGATCGCCATGGGAACCGGCACCGACGTGGCCATGGAGAGCGCCGGCGTGACGCTGATCAAGGGCGACCTCTCCGGCATCGTCCGCGCCCGGCACCTCTCGCGCGCGACCATGCGCAACATCCGCCAGAACCTGTTCTTCGCGTTCTTCTACAACGCGCTCGGCGTGCCGGTGGCGGCCGGCGTGCTCTATCCCTTCGTCGGCCTGCTGCTGAGCCCGATGATCGCCGCGGCGGCCATGAGCCTCAGTTCCGTCTCGGTGGTCGGCAACGCCCTCCGGCTGCGCGCCGTGCGCATTTGAGGGCTTTGCCGCACGACTCCCTTCCGATCGACCCAACCACGAGGATGCCATGCTGTCTCTGTCGCGCCGCCGTGTCCTGCAACTGACCTCCGCGTCTCTCGCCCTCGGGCTGGTCGACGGCGGCCGAAGCTCGATCGCCCAGGACGGCGAGCGGGCGGTCAGCCTCAAGATCGAGAGCCGAACGCTCGACGTCGACGGCAAGGCCGCCCGGGTGTTCGCCATCGCCCAGGCGGACGGGACCCCGGGCCTCGCCGGCGAGAAAGGCAAGAAGTTCCGCGTCGAGCTGGTCAACCAGGTCGGCGAGGAATCGCTGATCCACTGGCACGGGCTGACGCCGCCGTCCGAGCAGGACGGCGTGCCGCTCCTGTCGCAGCCGCCGCTGCCGCCCGGCCAAAGCTACCACTACGACTTCCTGCACAACCGCGCGGGCACCTTCTGGATGCATTCCCACGTCGGCTTGCAGGAGCAGCAGCTCATGGCCGCGCCCTTGATCGTGCGCGACCCGAGCGAGCCGCCCGCCGACGAGCAGGAGGTGGTGATCCTGCTGCACGACTTCACGTTTCGCGACCCCTGGGAGATCCTCCAGGAGCTGCGCGGCGGCATGGCCATGGCCGCGCCCGGAAACGCCGGGCACGGCGGGCAGATGCAGAGCGAGCAAATGCCGGGCGGGCAGATGCCGGGCGGGCACGGGTCCGGCATGGCCATGACCGAGTCCGGCGGCGGGCAAACCGGGCTGCACGGCGGTATGCAGATGCCCGAAACGGACCCTATGGGCCAGCCGACGGCGAACGCCCC
>JAWWCG010000510.1:0-3441 GCA_033720555.1 Kiloniellales bacterium
CGACTGCGACCGGGCGACGCTCGCGGTTAGATCTAGCGTCCTGGGTTCTGGCCCAAAGACGAGCCGGCACTCGTCTCGCGCACACTTCTCGCTGGTGATGCCGTATCTCACCTCCTTTTCCCCCAACGTTCCATCGCGACGAGCGGTTCTCAAGGCCCGCCGGATCTTCCGCCCGCCAGCGCGCCACTGATTTGTTGGCCGTCCGCTCGCTGACGCCGAAGCCGGCAGCCACCTCCGCGACCGGCAAATGCTCCTCGACGATGCGTCTCACCATCTCCGCTCGGCCCAGCGGCGTCGTCGGGCATTCTTGTGGGGGTTGTTCATCCTCGTCACCTGCTTCGTGTCGTCTCGCAACAAACACCTTCAGGCCATCACGACGGATGAACAACCTCTTCGGATTCTTCAGCTAGCCGGCGGCCCGATCGCGGGATTGCGCGTGCCGCGAGGACTCCGCCCGCCTCGCGGCTCTCTCGCCCGGTTCGCGCGTGGCGACATGCGAGACTCTGGCGCTCCGCATCGTTTTGCATTTCTCCAGTCGGGCCAGACGCTGTAGGCGCGCCATTCCAATCGTGAGGGATCGCGAAATGACGACTGGCCCGACTCTTTCGACGAAATTCTCCTTCGCGCCTCTCGCAGCGGCCTTGCAGGCGCTGCGCGCGACCGGTCTGCTGCTGGGCGTGCTTGCGTGCGGATTTGGTTCGGCGGCGGCGCAGCAGACGCTGCCGACGCGGCTGCAGATCTCGCTCGCCGAGGCCGCGGCCGGCGGCAGCCAGGCGCTGCTCGATGCCGTCGCGCTCGCGGTCGAAGGAAACCCGGAGCTCGCGCGGCCCATCGTCGCCGAAGCGCTTCTCCTCGACCCGACGCTGACGGAGCAGGAATTGGCCGCGGCCGTCGCGCCGCAAGGCGCCGTCCAGACGGCGGCATCCGAACCTTCTGCGTCGCTCAGGACCGGCACGGTGATCGCCGGCGTAGGCGCGGCAGTGGTCGTCGGGGGCGCCGTCGCGCTGGCCGCCGCAGGGGGTGGCGGCGGCGGCGCCGTCGAACCCGAGCCCGAACCGGAGCCAGAGCCCGAGCCCGAGCCGGGACCGGGGCCCGCGCCGCCCGATTTCGAGACCATCGAGTATCGGGCGCAAGAAGGACTCGCCCTGGTGAACGCTTCGCATGCTTACGCCAGAGGCGCCACCGGCAAGGGCGTCGTCATTGCCGTGATCGATACCGGCCTGGACGTCTCGCATCCGGAATTTCAAGGCCATATCGCGCCCGGTGGCTACGACTTCGTTCGCAACACCCCGGTGATGTCGGACCCGCATGGCCACGGCACCCACGTTTCCGGAATCGCCGCCGCGCGAAAGAACGATACCGGCATGCACGGGGTTGCCTACGACGCCAGGATTCTGCCCATCCGGGCCTTCGACGAAAGCGGCTTTTCGCCGCTGACGGACTTTCAGTTCGGCACGGCGATCAATCATGCGGTCAACAATGGCGCCATGGTGATCAACAACAGCTGGGGGTCGTCGGTCCCGGTTACCGGAACGACCAGGGAGCAAATTCTTGCTCAGATTCCCAACGAGACGGCCGCCTGGGGTCGGGCGGTCGACAACGACGTCGTGGTGGTCTTCGCGACCGGCAACAACTACTCGACCCAACCCTCGGTGCGCTCGGGCCTGCCGTACCATTTTCCCGAATACGAGAAACTGTGGCTCGCCGTGATGGCGGTGGAGTTGGATGGCGACGATCCGATCTACAGCAATGCCTGCGGCGTCGCCGCGGCGTGGTGCCTCGCCGCTCCCGGCGGCGGGCTGACGCCAGGCAACCCGGGGGTCTTTTCGACCATACCGGTGGCGCAGGGATCCTACGGCCGGAAAAGCGGGACCTCGATGGCGGCCCCCCACGCGGCCGGCGCCGTCGCCGTCCTCATGGAGCTGTTTCCCGAGCTGAGCCACGACGAGATCGTCGCCCGCTCGCTCGAGACGGCCGACAGGTCGGGTATCTACGCGGATTCCTCGATCTTCGGTCAGGGCTTGATGGATCTCGAGGCCGCGACGCGCCCGGTCGGCGAGGTGGTCGTACTGACCGGCGATAGCACGAGCGGCCCGGCGCATGCGTTGCGCGCGACACGGATCGACTTGGGACCGGCTTTCGGCGACGGCCTCAAGCGGTCGCTGCAGGGCGCGAAGTTGGCGGTGTTCGACAAGCATCGCGCGACCTTCGTCGTCGATCTGGACAGCTTCGTGCGCTCCGGCGAACGCCGCGCGGACGTTGGCGCGATGCTCGAACGCTTTCAGTCGGTCCCGCAGGAGATACAACTCGGGCCGTCCTCGCGCCTCAGCATGCAGATTTCCGACGCCTCGCCCGACGCTTCGCGCGACGTCGCGCGGGGACCTGGCATGGCCAAGCAGGCGCAGCTCGACTACCTCTCCTTCACCGGCGCCCTGCAGGACAGCGAAGCCACGCTCAGCTACAACCGGCATCCCGCCGCGAGCTTCGGCCTGCATCACGATGGCGTCATCGACCGGTCCTTGGTGCTGTCGGAGGATGCTTTCTCCTCCCCCTATCTGTCGCTCGCCAGCGCGGGCTTCAACTTCGCCACCAGCACCGAGATCGCCGATTTCGGCACCCTTCGCTTCGGGGCGTTCCTCGGCCAGCAAGAGGGCGACAGCCAGTCGAATGGCGCGTTCGGGGGGCTGGGCGAACTGGCGATGCCGCTCGCCGGCTTTGCGGAGATATCCCTGCAACTCGGCGCCGTCACGGAAAACGACACGATCCTAGGCGGCCAGAGCGAAGGCGCGTTCGATACTTCCGGCACGACAACCTATTTCAGCGGCTTGACCGGCAAGTTCGAGTTGAGCGACTCCGTGTCGCTGGTCGGCAGTTATTATATCGGCCTGTCGAATCCGTCGCCGGCCGACGGCTCGCTGTTCACGGATATCTCGTCGTTCCGCAGCGACGCCTTCAGCATCGGGCTCGTCGGCGACGGCGCGTTCTCGCAAGGCGACCGATATGGCTTCGTGGTCAATCAGCCCCTACGGGTGAGAGACGCCGACGCCACCTTGTCCCTGGCGGGCGGCCGAACGCGCGACGGCGAGGTCGTCCAGCAGAGGACCAAGGTCGATCTGGCCCCCAGCGGCCGCGAGCTCGACTTCGAGGCGTTCTACGAGACCGCGCTGAGCGACCGGTCCTCGCTGGGCGCGAGCTTCATGCTGCGCACGGAGCCGGGCCACGTCGCCGACGCCGACGAGGAGGCGGTGTTCCTGCTGAAGTTCAGCCACAAGTTCTGAGCAGTACCCGACCAGATTGAATCGACGCTGTTGGCTCTGGGCTGGATGGGCCGTTAGGCGCGGGGCAAGCCCCGCAACGACGCGGAGCGTGCAGCCACCAAATTGGTTTGTGCCAACCCCGAGGGGACGGGCGCTTTGGACCGGACATCGCGTCGCTCGTCGC
>JAWWCG010000511.1:0-3441 GCA_033720555.1 Kiloniellales bacterium
ACACCGATATCCACACCGATATCCACAGCGGTTCCCACAGCGGTTCCCACAGCGGTTCCCACAGCGGTTCCCACAGCGGTTCCCACAGCGGTTCCCACAGCGGTTCCCACGGCGGATTCCCGGCGGATTCCCCGGCGGTTCCCACCGCGATGGCCGCCGTCGACGGGTAGGCGGCGCCGGAAGGGCGGCGCAAACGACCCCTAAATCATTGATGCAGCGTCTTTCTGGTCGACGCCGACGTGGCGCTTGCCAAGTTTTGGCTTGACATTTCAATAGAATTCCACAAAACTCCAAAAATAATCACAAAGTGTGACGGAGATCACAGATGGCTGTGGCGAATCCGTCTATTAAGGCCAGCCTGAAAACGCGGCCCCCGAGGGCCAATCTGGAGTTCGGACCATGGCGTGGCAGGAAATGAAGGGCTACATGATCGACGGTTTGTTCGTGCTCGGCGGCGTCGCGATCGGCGGGCCGGCCATCGTCCTCATGGCCAGCCTCTTCGTCGGCGGCATCTAAGCGCGCGCCGAGACGCCACCGAGCGCCACGGAGCGCCACCAGGCCGGCGGGCCGCTCGACCGTCCCCCGATCACCCCACACGACTGACGACCCCGGAGGACCCGGCAGCCCCGGCAGACCCTGTCAGGTCGGGCAGCAGCACCGCCATCGTCGTCGTGTCCGCCCCTCTGGGCGCGGCGCTCGCAGCCGGCTATCCTCGGCCGCGACAAGGGATCGGCCATGAGCGACACGACCCGAGAGGGCAATCTGGCGGCGACCCGCGACTTCTACGCCCGCGGCTTTCGCGTCGCCATGGAGCCGGTGTGGGGCGAGCACCTGCACCTCGGCCTGTTCGAGCGGCCTGAGACGCCGCTCGCCGACGCCCAGGCGCGCGCCGTCGCCGCCATGGCCGACGGCCTGCCGCTGACGCCCGCCTCGCGGGTCATCGAGGTCGCCTGCGGGCTCGGCCCCGCCGCCCGTCACCTGGCCCGGCGCTACGGCTGCCGGGTGCTGGCCAGCAACATTTCCGAACGCCAGTTGAGCCAGGGCGCCGCCCTCACCCGCGCCGCCGGCCTGGCGTCGCGGGTCGCCTTCGCGGGCGCCGACTTTCACCGCCTGCCGCTGGCCGACGGCGGCTTCGATCTTTGGTGGTGCCAGGAGTCCCTGCTCCATTCGCCGGACAAGCCGGCGGTGCTGGCGGAGGCCCGGCGGGTGATCGGGCCCGACGGCTGGCTGGTGCTTTCGGACCTCACCATGGCCGACTGGGTCGGGGCCGAGGACCGAGCGGCGATCACCGCCCGGGTCCGCTCGCCGGGCATGTGGGACCGCGGCGACTACGAGCGGGCGCTCGCGGCGCTCGGCTTCGAGGTCGTGCGGTTCGAGGACTGGTCAAACCACGTGGCGCCGAGCTACGCCGCCATCCGGGCGGCCGCCGTCCGCCACCTGGAGCGCCATCCCGTCAGCCTGCCGGCGGCCGAGATCGAGCGAGCCCTGGCCCAGTTCCAGCTCTGGGTCGAGGCCGCCGAGGCGGGCAAGATCGGCTGGGTCTACTACGCCGCGCGGCTTGACGGCGCCTGACGGCGCCCGATGGCACTCTTCGCCGCTTAGGCCGGCGCCCTCAGTCGGCGATCCACTCGTCCTCGCGTGCCTCGGCCAAGGCCCGGCGCAAGCGGTGCTGCAGGTAGGCCACCGTCGCCGGCAGGACGAACATCATGAGGAAGGTCGGCACCCGCTGCTCCGGCGCTACCCAGCGGCGCTCCTCGACGAACACCAGCGCCTGGGTCGCCGCCCACAAGAGATAGCCCGCCGCCACGCAGCCGCCGCCCCACGCCAGCAGGAACAGCATCGCCCAGCCGACGCCGGCGGTCACCTCGATGACGACCAGCGCCAGCGGCAGCAGAACGAGGGCGGCGAGGTAGCAGGCGGTGACCAGCCAGCGCCTGATCTCGGTGAACGCGCCGAAGGTCTCCTCCAGGTGCAACGCCACCAGGAACGGCCAGCCGACGACGAACACCATCAGCCCGAGCACGAACACCGGGCCGCCGGCCCCGTCCGGCAGGACCCAGGCCAGCGCGACCGTCGCAGCCAGCCCGCCGAGCATGGCCAGGGCCATCAGGGCCGGATGCAGCTCGACCACGCCGGTTAGGTCGCCCAGGCCGCCCGGGCCGCCCGGGCCGACGTCTATTAGGCTCTCTCGTGCGAGGCGTCCGCTCGACATGCCTCCATAGCACCCGACGACTCTTAAGGGCGGGTTAAGGCGGAGCGATCTAGGGCAAGCTCCCTTAGCCCGCCCCTGCGCCCGCCCTGCGTTACGTCTTCGCACCGACCGCCAGGCCTTCTCAATATTACTATCGGCGCAATTATTATCAGCGCATATGCGATGTTTTATTTATGCATGAGCGCGGATATCTCAAATACGCTACAGTTTTACTTAAAATATTGTATTTGAAGGTCTTTTAACACCTTCAGCGCCAAATGGAGGGGGCCAGAGACGGCCCGATTTCGTCGTCTCCGGCATTGGACGGTCTCGGACAAAGGGAGAGGGATCCGTGCTGCGATCAATAGCACTTGTCGGGGTCGCCGCGATGTTCGCGGCGAGCGCAGCGCCGGCCTCCGCGTTCAACATGCGGATGGCGTTACAGGCCGTGGAGAACCTCACCCAGTGGTCGGTCATGGCCGAGCACTGCGGCGAGCAGACCTCGGCCAACGATATTCGTCAATCGACCATGCACGCGATCGAGCGGGCGTCGATTTCTTCCGGCGATCGCCAGAAGCTGACCAACGAGGTCACCTATTGGGTCAGGACGATCAACCGCAACTTCCGGACCGGCGGGCTGCACGTCGATACCGCCTGTCCGATCTGGGAGGCAAGCGGACAGCGGGAAGTGAAGAAGGAATTGGCCAGGCTGCAGCAGCAGCTCGGCTGATCCCGGAGATCGACCCGAAAGGAACGAGAGCAGGGAGCGCTTTGACGGCGGGACGCAGCCGGCGAGACCGGCGAGCGCCGTTAGGAAAATCGGTTGCCGCCTGGAGGGTTGCCCTGTGGTCAAGAAAAGCCTGATCACCATCGTCGTGTTCTATCTGCTCGGCGTGTTCGGCGTCGCCGGCGGCTATCTCTCGAATTCCTGGGATTCCGAGTGGAGTCTCGGAAGTCAGGTCGCCGACGCGCTTCACATGGGCGCCATCTGGCCGCTCCTGGTGTTCCAGCTCTTCGCCGGGTCCTGAGCGGCCGCGGGATCGGCCTCACGGCCGCTCCAGCGTCTCGACGTAGGCGATGATGTCGCGAAGGTCCGCGGGCGGAATCTTCATGTCCCGGGACAAGTGCGGACGTCGCTGATCGAAGGTCCGCAAGCGCTCGCGGTAGACCTCCAGGCGTTCGGAAAAGATATAGAACGACGGCGAGTTGCTGACCCCGCCGTAGGGGTTGTGGTCGCCGACCACATGACA
>JAWWCG010000512.1:0-3429 GCA_033720555.1 Kiloniellales bacterium
CGGCCGCCCGCCGCCGCCCCCGCTCGCCGGTCGGCCGGCGCTCGGACTCCTCGTCGACCCAGCCGCCGCCCCGGTCGCCGTAGACGCCGGTGGTCGAGAGGTAACCCAGCCAGTCGAGCGTTTCCACGGCGGCGATGTCCGGGCGGTGGTGGTCCAGGACCGGATCGCCGGCGCGGTCCGGCGGCACCGAGGACAGCAGGTGGCTGGCGCCGGCCAGCGCCGCCGCCGGATCCGCGAGCGGCCGGCCGCGGTCGAAGAGATGGACCTCGAGCCCCTCGCCGGCCAGGCGGGCGGCCTTGTCCTCGGAGCGCGTGGTGCCCGCCACCGACCAGCCCCGGGCCATCAGCCGCCGCGCCAGGCCGAGGGCGGAGAAGCCGAGGCCGAAGCAGAACAAGCGGCCGGGCGCGCCGCCCTCCGGTCGGTCCGTTGCTGGGCCCATCGATTCCTCGCTCCCGCTTGCATTGCGCCGCGCGAGCCCCGAACTTAGAGGCGGACCCGGCGCCCGGCAAGGCACCGGGAAGAGAGGCAGAGGAATGAGACAGGCGCACCACCGCTTGCGGGTGGCCGTCGGCGAGCCCGGCCTGCACGAGGTGACGCGGGAGGTGGCGGCCTGGCTGGCCGATCAAGGCATCCGCGACGGGCTGTTGACGCTTTTCGTGCGCCATACCTCGGCGTCGCTGGTGATCCAGGAGAACGCCGATCCGGACGTGCGGCGCGACCTGATCGACTTCTTTCGCAAGCTGGTCCCGGAGGACGGCCGGCGCTACCGGCACGCCGCCGAGGGGCCGGACGACATGCCGGCCCACATCAAGGGCGCGCTCACCCAGACCCAGCTTTCGATCCCCGTCGCCGACGGCCGCCTGGCGCTCGGCACCTGGCAAGGCATCTATCTGTTCGAGCACCGCCACGCGCCGCAGCGCCGCGAGCTGGCGCTGCACCTGATCGGGGAGTAGACGGCCATGGCCAAGCATCTCGCCGCCTGCGCGCTGGGCCTCATGACGGCGGCGGGCCTCGCCACGGCTCCCGGTGCGACGGCCCAGGACGCCGAGCCGGCGGCGGCCTACGAGGATTGCCTGCTGCAGGTCGAGGCCGCGCCCGAGGAGGCCTACGAACGGGCCATGTCCTGGGCGGCGGTGGACGGCGGCGCGCCGGCGCGGCACTGCGCCGCCGTCGCGCTCATCGCCATGGGCCACTACGCCGAGGCGGGCAGGCGCCTGGAGGCGCTGGCGAACGATCTGGCCCGCGCCGGCCAGGCCGGGCTCAGCGTCGACGCCCTGGCCCAGGCCGGCAACGCCTGGCTGCTCGCCGGCGACCTGGAGCGGGCCAACGCGGTCCAGAGCGCGGCCCTCAAGCAGGCGCCCGACCACTTGGGACTGCTGGTCGACCGCGCCAGGACCCTGGGCCAGGCGAAGAACTACGGCGACGCCCTGACGGACCTCGACCGCGCCCTCGCCCTCGCCCCCGGCCGCGCCGACATCCTCATTTACCGGGCCAGCGCGCGGCGCTTTCTCGGCGACATGGCGGGCGCCCTGGAGGACGTGGAGCGCGCTCTGGTGCTCGCCCCGGACAACCCGGAGGGCCTGCTCGAACGCGGCATCCTGCGGCGCCTCGGGGGCGACCTAGACGGTGCGCGCGCCGACTGGCAGCGCGCGGCCATCCTGGCCGAGGGCCTGCCGACCGGGGCCGCCGCCCAGGCCAACATCGCCAAGCTGGAATTGGGCGAGTAGAGAGTTTCCCGTTCTCACGGAACCAGCCGGGATTCGGCGAAGCGAGCACCTCAGAAATCCAGGTCCGCGTAGTGCTGGGGCGGCGGCGCGCCGGGAATGAGGTCGGCCAGGAGCGGCCTCAGGCTGGGCCGCGACTTGAGGCGCGCGTACCAGTTCTTGGCCTCGGGATAGTCCTCCCAGGGCACGTCGCCCACGTAGTCCACCGCCGACAACTGGGCGGCGGCGGCCACGTCGGCGAGCGAGAAGGAATCGCCGGCCAGCCAGCGCCGCCGCTCCGACAGCCAGGAGACGTAGTCCAGGTGGTACTTGACGTTCTGGTGTCCGGCGCGGATCGCGCCGGTGTCGGGCTGGCCCAGTCGAAGGAAGCGCTTCATGATCTTTTCGTCGACCAGGTTCGCGGTCACCTCGCGCTGGAACTTGAACGCGAACCACTCGACCAGCCGGCGCACCTCCGCCCGGTCGAGCGGCGTGCGGCCGAGCAACGGCGGCTCGGCGTAGACCTCTTCGAGATATTCGGCGATCACCCGGGCGCCGGGAATCACGGCGTGCTCCTCGTCGACCAGCACCGGCACCTCGCCGGCCGGGTTGAGTCGCAGGAAATCCTCGCGCCGCTCCCAGACCTTTTCCGCCCTGAGCTCGAATTCGAGGCCCTTCTCGGCGATGTGGATCCGGGTCTCCCGGCAGGCGGCGTCGAGCGGCAGATGATAAAGCACGCGCATGGCGGGGAAACTGTAGCCGCTTTCGCGTCCGCGGCAAGGGCGCGAACGCGCCGGCGTCCCGGCAGCCTACGTCCGCTCCAGGTCCGCTCCAGGTCCGCTCCGGGCCCGCTCCAGGTCCGCTCCGGGCCCGCGCTACGCCCGCTGGGCCGCCGCGGCGTCGCTCAGCGGATGCGCCAGGCGCGCCAGCATCTCCTTCGGCACGATCTGCCAGAACAGGTCCCGCTCGCGCCGCCAGTCGATCAACAGGCGCTCGGCGAAGCGGGACTGGGTTTCCTGGCAGTGCTCCTCGATCAGCGCCTTGAGCGCGGCCTCCCAATGCTCGCTTTCCAGGCGCTGGAAGACGACGCTTTGCGGATTGACGCGCAGCGGCAGCTGCGCCTCCGGGTCGTAGACGAAGGCCATGCCGCCGGTCATGCCGGCGGCGAAGTTGTCGCCCACCGGCCCGAGCACCGCCACCGTGCCGCCGGTCATGTATTCGCAGCCGTTGGAGCCGCAGCCCTCGACCACGGCGATCGCCCCGGAGTTGCGCACGCAGAACCGCTCGGCCGCCTGGCCGGCGGCGAACAGCTTGCCGGCGGTGGCGCCGTAGAGCACGGTGTTGCCGATGATGGTGTTGTCCTGGGTGACCAGCGGGCTGGCGGTCATCGGCCGCACCACGATGGTGCCGCCGGAGAGCCCCTTGCCGACGTAGTCGTTGGCGTCGCCGAACATCTCCAGCTTCAGCCCCTGCACGGCGAAGGCGCCCAGCGACTGGCCGGCCGAGCCGCGCAGACGCACCGAGATGTGGCCGGGCCTGAGCTTCGCCATGCCGAAGCGCCGGGTGATCTTCGACGACAGCTTGGTGCCGATCGCCCGGTGTGTGTTGCGCACGGTGTACTGGAGCTGCATCTTCTCGCCGACCTCGAACAGCGGCGCGGCGTCCTCGATGATCTGGGCATCCAGGGTGTCGGGCACCTCGTTGCGGCCCGCCACCGTGCACACCC
>JAWWCG010000513.1:0-3421 GCA_033720555.1 Kiloniellales bacterium
GCTACGACCGCCAGGCCCGCGCCCGCTATCTGGCCCTGGCGGAGGAAGGCGCCGGCGCCGTCGAGGCGCTCGAGGGCGGCCGGGCCCCGGCGCGCGGCGCCCTGGCCCGCTGGCGCAGGGAGCGCCCGGCCGGCTATGTGGACGCCCGCAAGCTGCTCGCCGCCGTGCTGCTGCTGGCCGACCCGCCCGCCTGACCGAGGCGAGCCGCGCGCGCCGCCGGCCGGGCCTCAGGCGGTGATGACCGGCATCTCCCGGGGCGCGCGGCGGGTCAGCAGCTCGGCGCCGTCCTCGGTGATGACGACGTTCTCCTCGTGCAGCAGCATGCGCCCGGGCGCGTACTCCATGCCCGGCTCGATGGTCATGACCATGCCCGGCGCCAGGACGGTGTCGTCGCCCGGCATGTTGGAGGGCGGCTCGGTGAGCTGCAGGCCCAGGCCGTGGCCCATGCGCCCGACGTTGAGGCCCTGGGATCCGGCCGCCTCCAGGACCCGCGCCATGGCCCGCCAGAGGTCCGTCGTGGTCGCGCCGGGCCGGGCGGCGGCGATGCCGGCCTCGGTGGCGTCCCACACCGCCGCGTGGGCGCGCCGGGCCGCGTCCGAGATGTCGCCGAAGGCGTAGTTGCGGTCGAAGTCGCAGAAATAGCCGTCGAAGGTGGCGCCGGTGTCGATGAACAGCACGTCGCCGTCGCCGAGCCGGCGCTCGCCCGGGCCGACGATGCACTGACTGTAGCCGCCCGGCCCGGAGACCACGGCGACGAAGGGCGCGCTGTCGGCGCCCTGTTCGGCCAGCGCGATCTGCATCTTGCGCCGGGCCTCGATCTCGCTGTCGCCCAGGCGGAGCGTCGCGGGCAGCGCCTCGAAGGCGGCGCTGGCGAGCTGGCAGACGTGGCGCAGGCGGGCGATCTCCGCCGGCGACTTCACCCGGCGCAGGCCCCAGAGGGTGGGCGAGCCGTCGGCGAAGGCGAGGTTGCCGACCCGCCCGCGCAGGGCGTCGAAGTCCGCCAGCGGCATGCGCACCACCGATTCCCGACCCATCTCCCAGCCGATCCGGCCGAAGCGCCGCGGCACGGCGGCGAGCGCGGCTTCGAGCAGCGACAGCCCGTCGTCCTCGGGGCGCGGCGCCGGCCAGGTGCGGATGTCCTCGACCCAGGTCCGGGCCATGCCCGGCGCGCCGATCTCCGGGATCACCGCCGTCACCGCGCCCTCGCGCGGCACGACGACGAACCAGGGCCGGGTCGGGCTCTCCCAGAACTGGGTGTCGAAGCCGGTGAAATAGCGCACGTTGGGCGCCGTCGTGACGACCAGGGCGTCCAGCTCGTCGGCGCTCATGGCGGCCTGGGCGCGCGCCAGGCGCGCCTCGTACTCGCCGCGCGCGAAGCCGCGCTCGGGCGCCGGCGCCGGCCCGCTCACGTCTCGGCCCCTTGGCTGGCGCGCCGCGCCTCGGCCTCGGCCGGCGGCCGCCGGATCAGACGCTTCAGCTTGGGCCCGAGGCTGTCGAGCCCCTGCGGCAGGAAGAGCACCGAGACGATCAGGATCGCGCCGTAGATCAGCGGCCGGGCCTGATCGACCCCCAGCTCGCGCAGCACCAGCTCGTTCAGGATGGTCAGCACGACGACGCCGATGATCGGGCCGAAGAAGGTCGTGGTGCCGCCGACGATCACCCAGATCAGGACGAAGACCATCTGCTCGACATCGAAACGGTTGGGATTGATGGTGCCGAGATAGTGGGCCAGCAGGGCGCCCGCCAAGCCGCCGAACACGGAGGCGACGACGAAGGCGACCGTGCGGTAGCGCCGCGTGTCGACCCCGACCGATTCGGCCAGCTTGTCCTGCCAATGAACCGCGTGAAAGGTGAGGCCGAAGCGCGAGCGCTCGAGCCGGTAGAGGACGACGAGCGAGAGGCTCACCACGATCAGGCAGAGGTAGTAGTAGTTGACCGGGTCCCAGAAGGCGATCTTGAGGGCGCCGATCTCGATGTCCGGGAAGCCCGGGATGCCCTTGATGCCCTTGGGCCCGCCGAAGGGATCGCGAAACCGCTTCCACAGGAGGCGGATCACCTCGCCGGCCGCGAACGAGCCGATCAGGAAATAGAAGCCCTTCATGCGGAACAGCGGAAAGCTCAGCACGTAGGCGACCAGCCCCGCGGTCGCCGCGCCGAGCACCATGGCGAGCGGCACCGGAACGCCGAGCGCCTTGGCGTAGAGCGCGCTGGCATAGGCGCCCACGCCCATGATCACAACGTGGCCCAGCGACCATTCGCCGGTCAGCGTCAGCAGCCGGTAGCTGACCACCAGCAGCACGTTCATCAGCAGGAAGACCGCGACTTCCTTCTGGGAGAAGCTGAGCAGGTGCGGCAAGGCGACGAGCGCCGCGTAGAGCGCGATCACCAGCAGCGCGGTCCGCCACGGCGACGCGCGGGGGCGGGCGGCGGCGGCGTCAGGCACGGTCCCGCGTCCCCTTGAGGCCGGTCGGCCGCACCACCAGGACCGCCAGCATCAGCAGCAGCCCGACGATGTCGGCGATCACCCCGTCCGCGAAGGTGGTCACGAAGGTGTGGACGAAGGCGTAGAGCACGGCGGCGATCACCGCGCCCTCCAGGCTGCCGATGCCGCCGACGATGATGATGATGAAGGCCGTGACGATGACCGAATGGCCCATATAGGGATAGGCGCGCACCAAGGGCGCGGTGAGCGCCCCGGCGACCCCGGCGAGGGCCGCCCCGATGCACATGGCGATGCGCGCCGTCTGGGTGATCGAGATGCCCTGGAGCGCCGCCGCCTCGGGGTCCTGGGCGGTCGCCCTGAGCGCCCAGCCCAGGCGGCTCTTGCGCAGGAATATGCCGAGCGCGCCCAAGAGCACGACCGCCGCGACGATGACGTAGAGCCGCTGCAGCGGCAGCACGACGTTGTCCAGGCCGAACAGCTGGTAGGTGACCTGGGTCGGCGGCGGGATATGCTCCATGCGCACGCCGAAGCCCATGACCACGGCGGCCTGGAGGATCAGCAGGAAGCCGATCGACACGATGAGCCCGCCCAAGGGGTTGTCGCGCATCGGCCGGAACAGGGCCCGCTCCATGGCGATGCCGACCAGGCCGACGAAGATCAGGCCGAGGGCGACGGCGAGGAAGAACGGCAGGCGGTTGTCGGCATAGGCGAAGACCACGACGTAGGCGCCGAGCATGTACAGCTCGCCGTGGGCGAAGTTGATGATCCCCATGACGCCGAAGATCAGGACCAGGCCGACGGCGATCAGCGCCATGAAGCTGGCGGCGTAGATCGCGTTGACGCTGGTCTGCAGCAGGAGGTCGAGCATCGCGCGTCCCGTTTAACGAACGTCGGCCGGGGCCGGCCGCCCGACCGGGTTCGGGGCGGAAGGCCGGCCCCGGCCCTCAAGCCGTCGCAGCCGGCCCCGTCGGCCCGGCC
>JAWWCG010000514.1:0-3411 GCA_033720555.1 Kiloniellales bacterium
CGCCCGCCCCGCGCCGAGCGACCGGAGCGACGCCGCGTGACTCCCGGCGCCGCCCGCCGCGTTCCGCGGCGCCGCTCAGTGCGAAGCCGGCCCGCTCCGGGCGGCCGCCTCCAGGCGCTGGCGCGCCGCCTCGCGCAGGGTCCGGTCGCGCGATGCCGCCTCCAGGGCGGCGAGAATCGCGTCGCTCAGGGCCGCCTTGTCGCCGGCCAGGCCCGGGGCCAGGCGCTCGCGGCCGGCCCCCCATTCGTCCATCGCCTCCCGCGCCCAGCCCAGCACCAGCTCGCCCGGGTCGTAGCCGGGCGCTTCGCCGCCGGTCAGGAAGTCGTAGAGCACGTCGGCATAGAGCCGGTTGATCGCCTGACGGCGCAGCAGCTCGTCCATCGCCGGCGCCCGGGCCTGGCTGCTTTGGATCAGCTCCAGGATGGTGCGCGCCAGCACCGCGCAGACCTCGCTTTGCACCTTCGCCTTGATGGCGTCCCGGTCGGGCTGCCGGCTGGGGTCCCGGCCGGACTCCCGGGCGCCGACGTCCAGCGTCGGCGGGTGTCGCTCGCCGCGCGCCGCCGGCTCGATCTTCTGCTGTTTCTTGTCTTTCTTGCGGCCCCGGCCGAGCCGCCGCCCGAACAAGGACATCGCGGCCTTCTCCCAACGAAAACGCGCTCAGCAGCGCGCGGCACTCTGGGCGATAACGCCCGTCCCGTCCAGCCCTGCCGCCGTCGCCAAGGGGCCGTCCGGGCCGCCCGGCGCGCCGGGGCCAGCCGGCGGATCGCTCTATGGCGGCGATCCGTCGAATTCACACACGAGGCCCGCCGCCGGGTGTTATGATTGAGGCTAGACCGGCCGGGGGGACCGGCGACGAGAGGCGTACAGGAGGGAGACGAGAGGGCGGAGCCATGTCCCAGTCGGCGGAAACGGAATTCGAAACCATGCGGGAAGAGATGGTGGAGGTGATCGCCGCCTACGCCCTGCTCTCCTCGGACCGGACCCAGAAGGAGCGCTTCGACGCCCGGGTGATGGAGGCGATCGCGCGGGTGCCGCGCCACGCCTACGTGCCGCGCGAGCTCCAGGAGGTGGCCTACGCCAACATTCCGCTGCCGATCGGCCACGGCAAGACCATCTCCCAGCCCTTCATCGTGGCGCTGATGACCGATCTCTTGGATCTGCAGCCGGGCGACCGGGTGCTCGAGATCGGCACCGGGCTGGGCTATCAGGCGGCGATCCTCGCCGAGCTGGTGGACCAGGTCTACACCGTCGAGATCATCGAGGAGCTCGCCCTCGAGGCCGCCGAGCGCCTGGGCGACGCCGGCTACGGCAACATCGAGGTGAAGATCGGCGACGGCGGCCAGGGCTGGCCCGAGAACGGGCCCTACGACAAGGTGATCGTGACCGCGGCGCCGGAGCTCATCCCGCCGTCGCTGATCGCCCAGCTCAAGCCCGGCGGCCGCCTGGTGATCCCCGCCGGCCTCGAGGACCAGCAGCAGCTCATGCTGATGGAGAAGGACCTCTCGGGGCGCATGCAGGCGACCGAGATCATTCCGGTGGTCTTCTCGCGCCTGATCACGGCCCACTGAGACACCCTGAGGCGCACTGAGGCGCACTGAGCGGCAGTGGGGCCCGGCGCCCCGCCTGGCCCTGCCTGTCCCCTCGCCGCCTTTCTCCCTCACACGTGGCGGGTGAGGCCGCCGTCGACCCGCAGGTTCTGGCCGGTGATGTAGCCGGCGTCGTCCGACAGCAGGAAGGCCGCCGTCTTGGCGATCTCCTCGACCGTGCCGATCCGGCCCATGGGGATCTGCTCGGCGGTCTCGGGCTTGTGGTCGAGGCTGTCGACGAAGCCCGGCAGGAGGCTGTTCATGCGGATCCCGGCGCGCGCGTAGCGCTCGGCATAGAGCCTGGTGTAGGCGCCGATGCCGGCGCGCAGCACCGAGGAGACCGGAAACGTCAGGCTGGGCTCGAAGGCCGAGAAGGTGGTGATGTTGACGATCGCCCCGCCGCCCTGGCGCTCGAGCGCCGGCGTCACCAGGCGCGCCATGCGAACCACGCTCATCAGAATCAGGTCGACCCCGCGCCGCCAGTCCTCGTCGGAGATCTCGATGAGGTCGCCCTTGGGCGGGCCGCCGGTGTGGTTGACCACGGCGTCGATCCGGCCATGGGCGTCCAGGGCCGCCGCGACCAGGGCCTCCAGGTCGCCCGCCTCGGCGGTCGAGCCCGCGAGGCCGAGCGCCCCCGGCCGGCCGCCCAGCTCCTCGGCCAGCCGCTCGGCGCTGCCCGAGGGCGACATCAGCGCGAGCGCGTAGCCGCGGGCGTGGAGCTCGCGGGCGATCGCCGCGCCCATGCCGCGCCCGCCGCCGGTAATGATTGCGACCTTGCCTTCGCTGGTCATCCGCGCCCTCCCTGCCCTTCGTGTCGCCGTGCCCGACCTATTGAAGCCGCCGCGACGCCGTCGCTCAAGGCTTGGGCGCCGCCGCCGGGGCGGCTTTCGAGCCCTGGCTTGACACGACTAAAAAAACTCTATATTTCTAGAATTATCGAATCATAGAAACCGCGGCGGCCCGCCGCCGCCCCAACCGGCAAGGAGACCCAGCCATGCGCCGCATCCACATCGGCCTCAACGTCGCCGACCTGGACGCCTCGGTCCAGTTCTACCGCGAGCTGTTCGGCGCCGAGCCCAGCGTCGTCAAGGCGGACTACGCCAAATGGATGCTGGAGGATCCCCGGGTCAACTTCTCGATCACGGCGCGGCCCGGCGCGAGCCACGACGTCCATTTCGGCATCCAGGTCGACAGCGCCGACGAGCTTCGCGAGACCGCCGGCCGCCTGCGCCAGGCCGGCCGCCAGGTGGTCGACGAGGAGAACGCCGTGTGCTGCTATCACCGCGCCGAGAAGGCCTGGGTCGCCGACCCGCAGAACCTGCTGTGGGAGACCTTTCACACCGTCGGCCAGGCCACCGAATACGGCGAGGACAACCCCGAGCTCGAGGCCCTCTGCTGCGCGTCCTGAGCTCGCGGCTCGGGAACACCGCCGGAAAACGCCGCCGGGAACGCCGCTAGGCCTCTTTGACGGCGTCCTCGAGGGCCGTCTGGTGGCGGGCGTAGGTGGTCTTCGGCCACATGCGCTTGGAGCAGAACCAGTCCATCGGCCGGGCCCGGATCCAGGTCTCGAAGAGCGCGTTCACCTTGGCCATCATCTGGCGCGCCTGGTCGTCGTCGCTCGCCGTCCGGTCGTCCGGCTCGACCGGCGGGTAGAGGGTCACGCGATAGCGCGAGGGACCGGTCCGCTCGATCCCGGTCGGCACGAGCTGGTAGCCGAACTTGAGGGCCAGGCGCGCCGGGCTCGCGGTCATCATGGTGTCGAGGCCGAAGAACGGCAGGGTCTCGCCCTGGTCGTTGCGGCGGTCGATCAAGAGCCCGATCGAGC
>JAWWCG010000515.1:0-3405 GCA_033720555.1 Kiloniellales bacterium
GTCCGACCAGCCGTGTTCGTCGTCGCCGATCAGCGTGCGGGTGCTGTCGGCCGACAGGGTCGTCTTGCCGGTGCCCGACAGCCCGAAGAAGATCGCCGTGTCGCCGCCGGGCCCGATGTTGGCCGAACAGTGCATGGGCAGCACGTCGCGCTCCGGCAGCAGGTAGTTAAGCACCGAAAAGACCGATTTCTTGATCTCGCCGGCGTAGTGCGTGCCGCCGATCAGGACCAGGCGCTGGGCCAGGTTGACGGCGATGAAGACCGGCGAGTTGGTGCCGTCGCGCGCCGGCTCGGCCTGCAGCGAGGGGGCGTGCAGCACGCTGAACTGGGGGCGGAAGTCCTGGCGTTCCTCGGCGCTCGGGACGAGGAACATGTTGCGCGCGAAGAGGCTGTGCCACGGGCTCTCGCTGACCACGCGGACCGCCAGGCGGTAAGCCGGGTCCGCCCCGGCGAAGAGGTCCTGGACGTAGAGGTCGCGCTGCGCCAGATGCGCCTGCATCTTGGCGTAGAGCCCTGCGAAATGGGCCTCCGACATGGCGGCGTTGACCTCGCCCCACCAGATGTGGTCGTGGCACGAGGGCTCGTCGACGATGAACTTGTCCTTCGGCGCCCGGCCGGTGTGTTCGCCGGTGAGCACCACCAGGGCGCCGCCCTCGGCCAAGCGGGCGCTCCCCGCTTTCAGGCTATGCTCGTAAAGGGCTGCCGGATCGAGGTTCCAAAACGCTTCGCAGTATTCGTTAAGACCCTGATTGTCTAGGCCGTGTCGACTTACGGCCTGTCCGAAATCGAACAAATTCCGTCTCCCTAAGACCTCAAATTCATCGGGCACTCGTTATTCAGCATCGATTTCCGTTGCACTTTCGAAGCCCGACCCCCTTTAGAGTAACCGCATCGGTGGTGCGAAGGCCAGCCGACAATGACCGATCCGCGATCGATTCGCGTTGGACCCGCGACCGGTCCGTGGCCGATTCGGGCGCGGCAAGGGCGGAGCGGGGCGGATCGGGGCGGACCGGGGCCGACCGGGGCCGACCGGGGCCGACCGGGGCGGGCATGGCGGCGGGTACGGGCCGTGGGTACGGACGGCGGGGACGGACACGGGGGGCGGACCGGGGGGCGGACCGGGAGTTGGGCGGACCGGGGGGCGGGCGGATCCGCGCCTCAGGCGCGTCCCTGCCGGGCGGCCCGGGTGAGGCGAACCAGTTCCCGGCGCGCCGCCTCGGCGTCGCCGACCGTCGTCTCGAAGGCGACCCGCAACGTCTCGCCGTCGGAGCGGAAATCCGCGCCTTCCGGGTCGATGCCGGTCATCGACCAATCCGTCGCAGCGGCGCCCGGCGCCGCCTGCCCGGCGATCTCCTGCTTGGCGATCTCCTGGACGGCATCGGCGTGGTCCGCGTTCATGTGGGCCAGGATGTCGGGCTCGGCAGCCGCCAAGGCGGCGGTATCGCGGGTGTCGAACAGGACGTCGGCGGCGTCCAGCCAGCGGATCTCGCCGAACCCGGCCACCAGGTGGGCCCGCTCGACCGCCATGCGATAGAGGCGGAAATCGGCGAAGCCCGCGTAGCGCTCCGCGCTCGGGTGGCGGGCCAGGAACCGCGCCGCGAGGCGCGCGTCGTCGCACGGCTCGAGGCGCCCCAGCACGCTCGCCCGGGGCCCGGCCAGGGCGTCGCGCCACGCCGCGGTGCCGTCGAACAGCAGGCCGGCGCGCGGATCGCGCTTGAGGTTCTTGGTGTGGTCGGCGAGGTCGGAGAGCAGCAGCAAAGGGCTGGCGTCGTGATCGGCGGCGACCAGGACCAGCGAGACATAGGGCCACGAGGCCGGCTCCCCGGCCAGCAAGGTCGCCAGCCCGGCGCGCGGGATCTCGCGCATCAGACGCCGTACCTTCGCGCCCGGCGGCTCGGCAGCTCCATTCATAAGCGCAGCATCTTGCGCCAGGCGCGCCCGGTCAAGGCGCCAGGCGCCGGCCCAAGGGTCTCCGTTAAAACGCCGGTTTGCCGCAAAAGCGCCATACTTGAGGCTAGACTCGGACGCTGTGGACGTGTGCCCCGAGCCGGCCTACATGCGGGGGAGTGGTGAGGCCTGTCACCTCTTCAACAAGCCAAGGACGTTCGATGCAGCAGCAGACCATCGCCCTGGTCGATGACGACCGGAACATCCTGACCTCGGTTTCCATGGCCCTGGAAGCCGAAGGCTTCAAGGTCCGCACCTACAACGACGGCAGCGAGGCGCTCAGGGGGATCTCCGCCCAACCGGTCGATCTGGCGATCCTAGATATCAAGATGCCGCGCATGGACGGCATGGAGTTGCTGGGCCGCTTGCGCCAGGATTCGAAGGTGCCCGTCATCTTCCTGACCTCCAAGGACGACGAGGTCGACGAGGTGCTGGGCCTGCGCATGGGCGCCGACGACTACATCACCAAGCCGTTCTCCCAGCGTCTGCTGCTCGAGCGAATCCGGGCCTTGTTGCGGCGCGAGCGCCTCACTCAGGACACCGGCGGCAAGGAGGAAGACCGCCAGGCGGTCACCCGCGGCGAGCTGGTCCTCGACCCGGGGCGCCATCTGTGCACCTGGCGCGGCGAACAGGTGAAGTTGACCGTCACCGAGTTCTTGATCCTCAAGGCGCTCGCCCAGCGGCCCGGCCACGTGAAAAGCCGGGACCAGCTCATGGATGCCGCCTATGGCGAGCACATTTATGTGGACGACCGGACAATCGATAGTCATATCAAGCGTTTAAGGAAGAAGTTCAAGGACGTCGACACGCGCTTTTCGCAGATCGAAACCCTTTATGGCGTTGGATACCGCTATAAGGAGATCTGATATAACTGGAGTCGGTCCATTAACAGAGGACGCGGCGGTCCCGTTGCGCGCGGGGTTCGGCGTGCGTCAAGCTTGCACCTATGACTGTAGAGCGGCCCAGCAACCGGATCTTCAGTCCGCCGGTCGCCGACACGAAACGCGGCTCGCGGCGCGATAGCGAACCAAGCCGCCGCGCCGCCCGGCTCCATCAAGGCGACGAAGAGCACCATGTGGCGAGTCAGGTCCGGCGATTCTGGCGGCGCCAGGGCTGGCACTCGACCCTGACCCGGCGGATTCTGCTGGTCAACGTCCTGGTCCTGTTCATTCCCATTCTGGGCCTGCTTCACCTCGATCAATACCGCCAGAGCCTGGTGGCCTCGGAGCTCGAATCCCTGCGCCTGCAGGGACGCGCGTTCTCGCTGTCGCTCGGCAGCACCGCCGTCGTCGTCGACGAGAACGGCGAGGAGCGCCTGCTGCCGGAGATGACCCGCCACCTCATGCGGGTCCTGCTGGCCGACACCGGGGTGCGCGCGCGGGTGTTCGCGCCGGCCGGCGAGCTGCTGGCCGACAGTTTCCTGCTGACCGGCTCGGGCGGCCTGGTGCAGGTGATCGAA
>JAWWCG010000516.1:0-3396 GCA_033720555.1 Kiloniellales bacterium
ACCTGGTCCACGTCCAGCGCGTGATAGGGCGTCTCGGCCTTGTCTCGACGTCTGTCGGCCACGATCTTGGGGTCCGCTTCCATTTCCTGCCCTGTCGGCCCGCCGGCACGCGGCGGCCCCTTCAGATACCATCCCGGCGGCACAGGGCAATGATTTGGGGCAATGATCCGGAGCAATGATCCGGAGCAATAATTCGCTTTCGTGCGAAGGTCGTCGATCGGTCCCGGAGAATGCGCTAGGGTCCGGCGTCATGACTCCGACCTTGACCCACGTGGCGCTTCACGTTCGCGACCTTGCCGCCTGCGTCGCCTTCTACCGCGAGTTCTGCGGCCTCGCGTGCGTGCACGAGCGCGACGGCGGGGACGGCGGGGACGGCGGGGATGGCGGGGATGGTGGCGGCCCGCAGGTCGTCTGGCTGGCCGAGCCGGGCCGCGCGCGGGAGTTCATCCTGGTGTTGCTGGCCGGCGGGCCGGGCCGCGATCAGGGCGAGGGGGACTACAGCCACTTCGGCTTCGCCCTCGACAGCCGGGCGGCGGTGGACGCCATCGCCGAGAAGGCCAAGGCGGCCGGCTGCCTGCTCTGGCCGCCGCGCGAGGAGCCCTATCCGGTCGGCTACTACTGCGGCCTGCGCGACCCCGACGGCAACGCCGTCGAGTTCTCCTACGGCCAGCCGCTCGGGCCAGGGGCGCTGGAGTCCACGGCGGATCCGCGGCCGTGACGGCGGTCGGCGTCGAAAGCCTGGCCGAGGGCATCCGCCGCGGCGACCGCCGGGCGCTCGCCCGCGCCATCACCCTGGCGGAATCGAGCCGCGCCGACCACCGCGCCGAGGCCGAGGCCTTGGAGGCGGCGCTGCTGGCCGAGGCCGGCCGGTCGGTGCGCCTCGGCGTCTCGGGCGTGCCGGGGGTCGGCAAGTCGACCTTCATCGAGGCCTTCGGCCTCGAGATGATCAGCCGCGGCCACAAGGTCGCGGTCCTCGCGGTCGACCCCTCGTCGAAGCGCAGCGGCGGCTCGATCCTGGGCGACAAGACCCGCATGGAGCGCCTGTCGCGGGACGAGGCGGCCTTCATCCGCCCCTCGCCGACCGGCGGCACCCTGGGCGGCGTGGCCCGGCGCACCCGCGAGGCCATGCTGCTGTGCGAGGCGGCGGGCTTCGACGTGATCGTCGTCGAGACCGTCGGCGTCGGCCAGTCCGAGACCGCGGTGGCGGACCTGGTGGACCTCTTCCTGCTGCTCTTGCTGCCGGGCGGCGGCGACGAGCTGCAGGGCCTCAAGCGGGGCATCGTCGAGCTGGCCGACATTCTGGTGGTCAACAAGGCCGACGGCGAGCTCGAGGCGGCCGCCGGGCGGGCCGCCGCCGACTACGCCAACGCCATCCGGCTGCTGCCGGGGCGCGAAGGCTGGCAGCCGCCGGTGCTGACCTGCTCGGCCAAGACCGGCGCCGGCATCGCCGAGGTGTGGGCCGAGGTGGCCCGGTTCCGCGACGCCTTCGGCCCGAGCGGCGCGATCGCCGAGAAGCGCGCGCGCCAGGCCCAGGCCTGGATGTGGAACGAGATCGGCGAGACCCTGATGGCGCGCTTCAAGGCGCATCCCGCGGTGGCCGAACGGGTCGGCGAGTTGAGCGACCAGGTCCGCGCCGGCCGGCTGACCCCGGCGGCGGCGGCGCGGGCGCTCTTGGCCGCCTTTCCCGGCGCCAGCGCGCCGTCGTGAGGCGGCGCCCGGCGCCGCGGGCTTTCACCTTGACTGTCCGCGGCCCCTGGCCTACATAACCGCCCGGCCAAGGTGCCCCACGGGGCGCCCCGGGCGGCCGTTTCGCATCGATGGGATAGGGTCTGTCGGGATCTCGCTTCAATGTCACGGCGCTGCGATTTCATCAACAAGGGCGTGATGGCGGGCAACAATGTCAGCCACGCCCACAACAAGACCAGGCGGCGCTTCCTGCCGAACATGCAGCGCGTGTCGCTCTATAGCGACCGTCTGCGCGAGATGGTCCGGGTGCGCCTGTCGACCCGCGCGATCCGGACGATCGAGCACAACGGCGGCCTCGACGCCTTCCTCCTGAGCGCGTCGGACCGCGACCTGGGCCCCGAGGCGCGCAAGCTCAAGCGCCGCATTCAAAGGGCCGGCGCGGGCGAAGCGGCCGCGAGCTGAGGCGGCCGGCGGTCCGCCCGCTTTTCAGTCTTCCAGAGCGAACATCAGCAGCAGCGTGCGCTGAAACAGGCCGAAGTTGTCGTCGGAGAGGAGGTAGATCAGCACCTCCCCGTCGGGACCTCGGCGCGCCGCCAGGGCCTCGAAATTGTCGACCGTCAGGGGCGCGCTCAAGCGCGCCAGCTCCTCGCCGCGCAGCGCCGCGCCGGGGCGCACGTCGCCGGCCGGGACCCGCGTCAGCCGGGCCTGGAAGCCGCCGATCAAGGACAACGAGCGTTCCAGCACCAGCACGTCGCCGCTGCCGGGCAGGCGGCTGGCGGCGGTCGGCTTGAAGCCCGGCGCCGGCTGATAGGCGAGGGACGACCAGGCGCCGTCGCGCCAGAGATAGCCGATCTTGCCGGCGCCGTTCTCGTGGTCTTCGGTCAGGGCGAGCACCGCGCCGCCGTCCAGGGCGGTCAGGGCCTCGAGGCCGCTGTTCTTCGGGGCGTCTCGCAGGCTCGGCGGCGTGGGCCAGGCGCTCGGCACCGCCGAAAGCGGCCCGCCGTCGGCGGCGTAGCGCCAGATCCTGTGCTCGCGCTCGAAACTCACCAGGATCGAGCTGTCGTCGAGTTCGGCCAGGTCCTCGGCGTCCTGCCAGGTCTTCTCGGCGACCGCCTCGCCGCGTGTGTCGCGCAGCTCGGCGGTGCGCGCGTCCGCGAGGCCGACCAGGCGGCCCGCGGCGTCGTAGCGCAGGCCCGCCGTCCACCAGCGGCCGGTGTCGCTGACCGCCACCAGACGGCTGCCGTCGGCTGAGACCAGCAAGCCCGAGAGGCCGCCGAAGCCGGGGTGGTCGGATGCGATCTCCAGGCCGCCGCGCCAGGTCAGGCGACCCACGCTTTGCCGCTCGGGGTCGCCCGGGTCGAGCGGCACGGCGGTGCAGGTGAGATCGGCCGTTGCGGGCGGCGCCGGCTGGTGGGCGCGGGCCGGCGATACCGCCGCGAGCAGGACCGCCAGCCACGGGGCCGCTACGCGCGAGGCTCTCAGAACGGCGACTCCGGGCACGCCGTCAGGCGACCGTCGCCGACGTCGAGACGGACGACGAGGCGTCGGCGTCGAACAGGTCGACGCGCCGGAAGCCCAGGGCCTCGAAGCAATTGGCCGGGCTGTCTACGGGCTGTATCTCGGACGTGACCACCGCGATGTGGGCCGGCGCGACGTGGGGCTGTGCGATGGGGGCCTGCGCGTGGTGGCCCGGCTGCGCCTCGCCGCCGC
>JAWWCG010000517.1:0-3393 GCA_033720555.1 Kiloniellales bacterium
ATGCCGCGCAGAAGCAGCGCCGGCATGTAGATCATGTCCAGAAAGCCGCCGGGGGCGAGATAGTTGCCGCTGTTGCGCAAATGAGTGAGTGCCTCGGTTTCGAGTTTTCCGGCTTTGTGCTTTGTGCAGGTTTCTCGGACGCCGGGCACGGCGTAGCGGGTGATGCGCGGCGGATGGCGGCGTCCGAGAAGCGCCAAGGCACGAAATCGCGGGCGGGCTAGCCTGGGTGGTTGTGGTTGACGGGCCTATGGGGATTTGAGGTCGGCCGAGGCGTTGCCGGCTGGACTGAGGAGCGGTTGCTTTGGCCTCGGGGCGGGGGTGGAGGTCTGTAGGGGGCAGGTTTCATGGCCATTGCGCGACGGCGGGGGTTGCTGTTGTGGATTTGGCGGCCTTGTGGCCGGGATCAAGGCGTGCGTGGGCCTGGCCGCTGTGGGGCGGCGTGATCGGAGATGTCTTTTGGTTCTGGTGGTCATGCGGCCTCGGCTTTGCTTGCTGGCGGGTCGCGCGCTTGTGCTCTGAGCGGGGTCTGTCCGGGTTCGAAGATCTCGATGATGACCATGGGCCCGCCGCATTTGGGGCAAGGATGGGAATAGGGATTGAGTTCGTCGGACTTATCGGGGCTCGCGGTGTCGGCTGGCGGGTCGCGGCCCGGCCGGTCCAGCAAGGCCCGCGCCTGGTCAACATTGGCGGCGCGCTGGCCGTTGGCGAGGAAGCCGTAATGGCGGATGCGATGGAAACCCGTCGGCAGAACGTGGAGGAGGAAGCGGCGGATGAACTCGTGGTGGGAGAGGCTCATGGTCTTGTAGCGGGCGGGGCCGCTGATCCGGTAGTCCTTGCACTTGAAGGTGACGCCGTGCCGGTCGGCTGAGACGAGCCGTTGATTGGAGATGGCGACCCGGTGGGTGTAGCGCGCGAGGTAGGCCAATACCTGATCGGGCCCGGCGAAGGGCTGTTTTGCGTAGACGACCCACTCGGCCTTGCGCAGCGGGTCGAGATAGCGCTTGAAGGCCGTGCTCTCAGCGAGGGCTGCGTGCTCGTTGAAGAAGCGCAGATCGCCGGCCTCATGGGCGGCTATCAGCTTTTCCAGGAAGAGCCGCCGGAACAGTCGCGAGAGCACGCGCACCGACAAGAAGAACCGTGGCCGGCAAGAGATCCAGGTCTCGCTCTTTGCTGTTTCTGTCGGGCCCGCGTCCTGTTCGCCTGTTGCGGGGGCGAGACCGCCGCCGGGTACGATCATATGAACGTGGGGGTGGTGTGTCATGGCCGATCCCCAGGTATGGAGCACGGCGGTGATGCCGATCTTGGCGCCCAGGTGCTTGGGATCGGATGCTATGGTGAGCGTGGCCTCGGCGCTGGCTCTGAACAACAGACCGTAGATCACGCGCTTGTTCTGATAGGCGATGTCGGCGATCTGGCTGGGGAGGGTAAAGACCAAGTGGAAATAGCCGACGGGCAGGAGCTCGGCCTGGCGCTCGGCCAGCCAGGTCCTGGCAGCGGCGCCCTGGCACTTGGGACAGTGACGGTTGCGGCAAGAGTTATAGGCGATGCGCTCGTGGCCGCAGTCCTCGCAAGCCGCCACATGGCCGCCGAGCACCGCGGTGCGGCAGCGCTCGATGGCGGCCATGATTTTCAGCTGGGCGAGGCTCACGTGGCCGGCGTTGGCCTTGCGCCAGGCAGCGCCATGGGCGCGGAAGATATCCGCGACCTCCAGCGATGGACGGGGCACGAGGCCGAGGCGTTAGCCTGAGAGCCTGAAAATGAATTGGTTTTGTGATGGCGGGCTTGGTGAGGAGATGGCGGCAGGGTTTGGGTTGGCCGATTGGCGGTCTGCACCGTGGAGGATTTGGCGGTGACGCGTCGGGATGCGGCGGTGTCGGCTGAGGGGGTATCGATGCCTGGGCCGCGGCCGTCGGAGCCGGGTTGGTGCGCCGGCGGGTCAGGTGGGAAGCAGCCGCCAGCCGCAGGCCATGTTATGGGCGAGCGCGTGCCACAGGGCGACCGCTTTGACCTTGTCGAGGCCACGCACCAGGAAGCGGATGAGGCCGCGGTTGCGGGCCTGGGCGTTGACGCATTCGGCCGTCGCCGCGCGTTCCTTGTAGATGGCCTTGGCCTCGTCGGTGCCCATGCGCTTGCGCCAAGCCGCCACCGCCGGCGGATCGTCCGGGCGCGGCATGTGGCGGTCGCGGCTGCGGTCGCGGGGCGCCGGCACCGGCACGTAAGTCGTCACCCCGGCCTCGGCCAGGGTCTCGATGTCGTCCAGCTTGGCGAAGCCGCCGTCGGCCAGATGCTCCGCCGGCCGCGTGCCGTAGGCCGCGGCCAGGGCGTCGTTCATCGGCGCCATTTTGCCCATGTCGGAGCCGCTGTTGTCTACCGCCACGCCGGCCACCGCCCCGCTCCGCGTGTCGCCGGCGAACTGGACGTTGTAGGCCGGGCGAAAGCCGCCGTCGGCCATCTTCATCACCCGCGCCTGCGGGTCGGTGGTCGAGGCCCTCGGCTCGGGCGCGGGCGCCGTCCCGCGCGGCCCGTCGTCTTCGGATCCGTCGCCCTTGGCGGCGCGCTTGCGCGCTCGCGCTTCGCCCGCGGCGTGCAGCGACTCGGTGATCGCCAGCGCCTCGGCGACCCGGCGCTCGCGGTCCTCGGCCGCGGCCACGCGCGCCGCCGCCTGGCGCCGGCCGGCCGCCGCGAGCTCGACCTCCTCCGCGGCCCGCCGCCGGCAGTCCTGCAAGGTGGTGTGCCGGCGAAACGACGCGGCGCCGGCCGCGGCGCGCACCCGAACGCCGTCCTGGGCCACCCGCTCCAGGGATGCCACCCCAGCCGTCATCAACGCCGCGAAGCTGTCGACCAGCAGCCGTTCCAGCGCCGCGCCGTGCCCGACCCGGAAATCGGACAGCGTCTTGGGGTTCATCCCCACCCCGCCGCACAGCCACTGGAACGCAACGTGCTCGCGGCACAGTCGGTCGAGCGCACGGGCGCTGCCGATCCCCTCCACCGTCGCGTACAGCCACAGCGCCACCAAAAGCCGCGGGTCGGCAGGCGGATGACCCGGGTGGCCTTCGACCGCCTTGATGCCGGCGAACAGCCGCGACAGATCCAGCCCCTCCACGAACCGCCACACCAAACGCACCCGGTGATCCGCCGCAACCAGATCCTCCAGGCTCACCGCCCGCAACTCCACCTGCCGGCGCTCCGGCCGACGCAGCCGCGGCACGCCGCCGCCCGGGCGACACGGTGCAGCCTGTTCGGGCAATCCGTCCAACCATGCTCGGTCCATAGTGACCACCATATCTAAAGGAATACCGCCGTGACACTACCACATCTTGTCACACCACACCGCCATCTTCCAGCTCCACCCTCACCGTGCCAAAAGATTCACAGCCTCTGAGTGTGCACTCG
>JAWWCG010000518.1:0-3390 GCA_033720555.1 Kiloniellales bacterium
CACCAGGCGGGACTTGCGGCGAAACGGCGTGGCCGGCGGGCAGGCGCCGGCGCAGATGCCGCAGCTCACGCAGAGCGCCGGGGTCACCCGCGCCTCCTGCTCGAAGGGCAGGTCGTCGCTGCGCGGGCGCATGAGGATCGCCTCGTAGGGGCAGTCGTCGGCGCACCGCCCGCAGCCATTGCAGCTCTCGAGATGGACCACGGCGGGACGCGGCGTCCAGCGCGGCGGCAGCCACGGCAGCACCAGCAGGGCCAGGCTCACCGTGAGCAGGATGGCCCAGACCGCGCCGTTGGACAGCACCTCCATCAAGGGATAGGCGAAGAGGTAGTACCAGTCGAGGTGCAGCTTGGCCGGCACCAGCGACAGATCGGCCGGCGGATGGCTGAGCGCCGGCTTGATCAGCGAGAGCGCGACCAGCATGGCGAAGGTGCCGAGCGCGAGGCCGCGGTTGGGATTGATGGCGGGCCGGGTGATCCGCTGCAGATGGATCCACAGCGCCAGCAGCGCCAAGAGCGGCACCGCGATGTGAATGAAGATCAGCAGGGTGAAGAAGCGGTCGTCCAGGCTTTCCGGCGTCAGGAAATTGCGCACGATCGGCTCGCCGAAGATCCCCAGCCAGTCGAGCCATTCCGCCGTCTGCACGGCGATATACTGGGCGAGCTGGTCCCAGACCAGCCAGTAGCCGGTGATGCCGGAGACGATGACGAGGCCGGCGATCGGCACCCCGGTCACCCAGGTGAACCAGCGCGGCCCCTTGAAGCGGCCGAAGGCGAATTCCCTGAGCACGTGCACCGCCATCATCAGCACCAGACCATCGGAGGCGTAGCGGTGGAAGCTGCGCTGGACGCCGCCGAGATACCATTGCTCGCGGGTGAGGTAGTCCACGGACTCGTAGGCCTCCGTGGTGCCGGTGTCGAAGAAGATATAGAGATAGATGCCGCTGACGGCGACGATCCAGTAGTAGAAGAAGCCGAGCGCCCCGAGCTGGTAGAGCGGGTTCCAGCGCGCCCCGAAGAGCGCGTCGAGGCGCGCTTCCAGCCAGAGGAAGCCCCGAGCCAAGGGCGCGCGGATCATCGCTCGCCCCAGACGCCGCCCGCCGCCTTTCCTCCCGCCGCCTTTCCTCCCGCCGGCGTTCCTGCCTGCGCCGTCCGCGCCGTCCGAAGCGGCCGGCGCCGCGCCCAGACAAGACGCAGCAGGACGACCGCCAGGCCCAAGAGGCTCAGCCCGCCGACGGCCAGGAAGATGACGAACGAATAGTCGACGGCGTAGCGGCCGCTGCGCGGGTCGAAGAAGGTGCAGAACAGCGTCACGCGCCGCACCACCACGGCCACGTCGGTGACGGCGATGGCCTGGCCCAGGAGCAGCGCTTTCAGCGGCTCGACTAGGGCCGGCGCCGCGAAGTCGTCGCCGTAAACCTGGGCGCGCACCCGCCCGTCAGCGTCGACCACGCTGACCTGGGCGATATGGTCGAACCCGCGCGGCGAGGAGACGCGCAGGAACCCCAGGTCCTCGATCATGGCGTCGACGCTCGCCCGGTCGCCGGAAAGGAAGCGCCAGCCGGGAAGATCGACGCCGTGGGCGCGGGCGAAGGCGCGCATGCGCGCCGGCGTGTCGTTGGCGCTGTCGAAGCCGACGGTGATGACGGAGAAGGCGTCGGCGCCGAGCGCGTCCTGGGCCACCTCCACCGCCGCCGCCAGCCGCTCGACGATCAAGGGACAGGATCGGCTGCACGCGGTGAACACGAGGGAGACGACCAGCGGCTTGCCGCGATAGTCGGCGAGCCGCACGGCCGCGCCGGCCGCGTCGACGAAGCGGTAATCGCCCAGGCCGCGGCCGATCGCCGCCTCGCTCCGCGCGACCGCCGCCTCGGGGTCGAACAGGGGGTCGAAGACAGGGTCGGGGGTGGTGGCCGCTCGCGCACCGCTCACCGCGCCGCTCGCCGCGCCGAACAGAGCCCCGACGACCAGGAGACAGCGCGCCACCCGCCACATGCCCGGCCTCTCAGGCCGCCAGCCAGCGGTCGGCCATGGCCGCCAGCAGGAGAAGCGTGAGCTGAACCAGGGAGGCGCGGAAGTTCGCCGCCGCCGCGGCGGGCCCGGGCTCGCGGACCAGGAGCGCCGATTTCCACAGGAAATAGCCGCCGCCGAGAACGGCGCCGGCGAGATAGATCGCCCCCATGCCGTAGGCGACCGGCAGCAGCGCGAGCAGCGACAGCGCCGCCGTGTGGGCCAGGCCGATCTGCGCCGCGCGGCGGTCCCCGACGACGACCGGGAGCATCGGCACGCCGGCCTCGCGGTACTGCCGGTGCAGCACGGTGGCCAGGCTCCAGAAGTGCGGCGGCGTCCACAGGAACAGCACCGCCGCCAGGATCACCGCCGCCGGCGAGAGCGTCGGCTCGACCGCCGCCGCGCCCGCCAGCACCGCGAAGCTGCCGGACAGGCCGCCCAGCACGATGTTGAGCCAGGTGCGCCGCTTCAGCCAAACCGAATAGACGACGCCGTAGACGAAGGCGCCGAGGAAGACGTAGCCGGCGGCCGCCCAATTGGTCGCGAAGCCGGCCAGCATGACCGCCGCGGCCAAGAGCCCGAGGATCGCGCCGAGCCAGAGCGGGCCGCGCCGGAAATAGCCGGTGACGAAGGGACGGCCCCGGGTGCGCGCCATACGGGCGTCGAGATCGCATTCCACGTAGTGATTGAAGGCGCCGGCGCTGGCGGCGGACAAGAGCACGGCGAGGCTCAGCGCGGCGATCTGCGCGCCGGCCAGCGGCGGGCCCGACGCGACGGCGATCCCCGCCAGGGCGCAGAGCATGATGGCCAGGCTGATGCGCAGCTTGAAGAGCGACCACAGGTTCTTCGCCAGAACAGCCATCGATCCTTCCTCAATCGCGCGGGGGGGCGCCGGGCGGCCCGGGCCGCGGTGCCGGGCGGCCGGCCCGCGCGGCGCTTGTCCCGCGCCTAGCTCAGCGGCCAAACCTCCGAGAGGAACTTCCAATTGATGAAGTAGTAGAGGACGAAGGCGATGAAGAAGATGCTCACCAGGGTGTTCTTCCCCGTCAGCTTCAGCGTGCCGGCGCTGCCGTAGGTGGCGGCCGCCTCACCGCCGGCGACCACCGGATCGGCCTTCACCTCGGCGGCGGTGCGCGGCTTGCCGAACAGGATCGAGCCGACCACCACCAGGATGAACATGAGGCCGCCGACGCCGGCGATCACGCCGAAGATGCCGTTGAGCCCCATCATCAGGAAGGCGGTGCCGGGGTAGTCGAAGCTGAGCACCGCCTCGCTGAAGGTGATGTCCCAGTGGCGGCGCGACACGCCCAGCGTCCCCGCGCCCATCATGAACAGCGAGATGCCGGCCACGCCGACCGCGAAGACGTAGGGCTGCCACTGGGCC
>JAWWCG010000519.1:0-3375 GCA_033720555.1 Kiloniellales bacterium
CGTCGCCTACAGCGACTTCTTCGGCCGCGGCGCCCAGGCCGTGGTGCTGGTGACGGCCTTGCTGATCGGCATCAATCAGGTCGGCATCGACGTTACCCTGCTGGTGACGCTGGTCTCGATCCTGTTCGCCGCGGTCTGCATTTCCTTCGCCCTGGCCTTCGCCTACGGCGCACGCGCCTTCGTCAGCAACCTGATCGGCGCCCATTACCTTCAGCAGCACTATCATCCCGGCCAGTACGCCCGGCTCGGCGATATCGAAGGCGAGATCGTCGAGCTGACCCCGACCAGCGTCATTCTCGAGTCCCAGGCCGGGCGGGTCACCGTGCCGGCCAAGATCTTCAACGAATCGACCACGGCCCTGCTCGCGGGCGAGGCCGCCAATGGATAGCGCCAAGGAACTCAGCATCGAGTTCCTGCGCTCCCATCCGCAGGACGCGGCGCCGGTGCTCGAGGAAATCGCGCCGCAGGACGCCGCCGCCTTTCTCGCGGACGTGCCCGACGACGTCGGCGGCCCGGTGGTCGAGCTGATGCAGCCCTTGGTGGCCTCCGCCGTCCTGCCGGCGCTGACGCGCAAGAAGGCGGCCCGGCTGCTCATGGCCATGGACGTTCATGGCCGCTCGCGCATCATCCGCCTCCTGGCCGAGGACGTGGGCGCGGCGATCATGGACCAGATGCCGAAGGGCGCCGCCCGGCAACTGACCAGGGTGCTGCATTACCCCGAGGGATCGGTCGGCACCTGGATGTCGTCGGACGTGGCCGTGTTCGAACGCTCCACCACCGTCGCGGACTGCCTCGCCCACCTGCGCAGCCTGCCGGAAAAGGTGCGCAATCAGGTGTTCGTCATCGACGAGGACAAGAAGCTCTACGGCGTGGTCGACCTGGCCGACGTTCTGGCGGCGCCGGACGACAGCGCGGTCGAGGCGCTGGCCGACCGCGGGATCAAGCGGGTCTCGCCCTACGCCCGGCTGATCTCGATCGTCGCGCTGCCGGCGTGGGACACGGCCCTGTCGTTGCCGGTGGTCGACACCAAGGGTCGGCTGCTCGGCGCCTTGCATTTCCACCGCCTGCGCGAGGGCTTCGCGAGCGAACAGGGCGGCGGGAGCGAGCCGCCCATGGGCCGGATCCTGATCCACCTGGCCGAGGCCTTCCTGGTGGCCGCGGCGGGCGTCCTGCAGACGCCGTCGGCCAAGCCGGTCCTGTCGCGGCCGCTGGCCAACCGGGAGTCCTGACATGGCTGGTCAAGCCGCGCCGGCGGTCAGCGCCCTTAACGCGCGCTTCCTCAGGAACTTTCCGCTCGAGGCCGCCAAGCAGATCGAGACCCTTACGGCGGAGGAATCGGCGGCCGTGCTGGCCGGCTACGACGTGGTTACGCTGCGCGCCTTGTGGGATTTCCTCGCGCCCGACGTGGCCGCCGCGATCATCCGTCGCCTCGACGACGCCTTCGTGGCCCGTCTGTTCGGCGATCTCAATCCCAACGACGTGCTGACCGTCCTGGGCCAGTGCGACCCGGCGGAGCGCGAGCGCTTTCTCTCGCTCATGGACGAGCCCTTGCGGCACGAGCTGGAGGAGCTCTCGACCTATCCCGACGACACCGCCGGCCGCCTGATGGAGACCAGGATCAACGTGTTTCGCGGTGAGATGAGCGTCGCCCAGACCCTCGACCGGCTGCGCCTCAGCCGCCTCAGGGGCCTGCACACGGTGTTTCTCGTCGACGACGAGAACGTGCTTGCGGGCAAGGTGGACGTCCACGACATCGCGACCGCGGAGCCGCTGCAGACGCTGCGCCATCTGGCGCAGCCGATCGCCGCCGCGGTCAATCCGCTGACGCCGCGCGACGAGGTGGTCGAGCTGCTCGAGCGCACCCGCCTGCCCAACATCCCGGTGGTGAGCTTGGACGGCAAGCTGGTCGGCGTGGTGCGCTATTCCACCCTGGTGCGGGCGCTCGAGCAGGTGGCGAGCGCCAGCATCCAGACCATGGTCGGCGCCAGCAAGGACGAGCGCGCGCTCTCCAAGGCGAGCTTCGCCGTCAAGAAGCGGCTGCCCTGGCTGCAGATCAACCTACTGACCGCCTTTCTCGCCGCCGCGGTGGTCGGGCTGTTCGAGGACACCATCGCGCGCTTCACCGCGCTCGCGGTGCTGCTGCCGGTCGTCGCCGGCCAGTCCGGCAATGCCGGCGCCCAGGCGCTCGCCGTCACCATGCGCGGCCTGGCGCTGCGCGAGATCACCGTGCGCCAGTGGCTGCCGGTCACCGTCAAGGAGGTGAGCGCCGGCCTGATCAACGGCCTCGCGGTCGCGCTCACCTGCGGCCTCGGCGTCTACGTCTGGTCCGGCTCGGTCGGCCTGGTGCTGGTGATCGCGCTGTCCATGGTGCTGGCGATGGTGGTCGCCTGCTTCGCCGGCGCCCTGGTGCCGATCGCCTTGAAGCGGCTCGGCCAGGATCCGGCCCAGAGCTCCTCCATCGTGCTGACCACGGTGACCGACGTCGCCGGCTTCTTCTCCTTCCTCGGCATCGCCACGCTGTTGTCGTCGATGCTGTAGGCGATCCGCTGGGCGGGAAGGGGATCGCCGAGCCGGGCGTTTTCGATCCGTTAAGGCCTTTCGCGCATCCTAGCGGGCTCTCGTTGGCGAGGAGGGTCCCATGGAAAGCTCGCGCGCGGGCGCGGCCGCACACAAGCCGCTCGCATTCGAGGCCAAGCCGTCGCTGGGCGACAAGCCGTGCGTCGAGTCGGCCGAGGACGTCTGGCCGCTGCGCTGCGGCGTCCTCGTGGTGGCGGCGGCGATCGGCGTCGGCCTCGTACTCCTGGCTTAAACGGAAGACTGCCGGCCGCCGGACGGCGGGCGCGCCCGTCGAGGACGGCCCGCCGATCGTTCGCCGCCGCCTGGCCCGCGGCGCGGACGGCCTAGATCGCCGCCAGGACCGCGAAGACCGCGATGGCGCCGGCGACGATGCCGAGCAGCCACAGCCCCGCATTGCCGTCGCTCGCCAGCGGCTGCTGGTTCAAGATCTCGCGGTGACGTTCGGGATTGTCGTGGGGCAGGGGATCCGGGAGATACATGGCACACCTCCTCATCGGGTTTGACCTGGGGTTCAACCGAGGCTTTCACTGCGGCCAATCGACGATCGGATTTCGCGCTGGCCTTGCCCCCCACCCGCTGGGAGAACGCGTTCGCCTAGTTCTCCGAGCTCTCCGAGTTCTGCTGGTTCTCCATCTGCAGGCTTTCCTGCATCTCTTGCCGCTGCTCCTGCTGCACCTCCAGCGCCTGCGCCTCGGCCTCGGCTTGGTCCAGCGTCTGGAACGGCGGCGCGGCATTGAGCTCGTCGCGGGTCTCGGCGATCAACACGCGCTCCTCGTCGTAGCGCACGTCGACGGCATC
>JAWWCG010000520.1:0-3372 GCA_033720555.1 Kiloniellales bacterium
ACGACCTTGATGAGAGCGAGGTTGACGAAGGCCGCCTTGCGCGGCGGCGTGTCGCCCAGGGTGATGATCTGCTCGCCGCGGATCACCAGCACGGCCGGTCCCACCTCGGTGATCTCCTCGACCACGACGATCGGATCGGAGAGCGATCCCGAGCCGGTCACCGATATGAGATCGAACCCGCCGAGCTCGTCGCTGAACTGCAGGCCGCCGGCGGTGAATTCCTCGGCCTCCGCCGGCCGCGCCGCGGCCTCGACCCCGACGCACACCAGGCCGGCGATCATATAGCCGCGCACGGTTCCGAATGCGGTTCCGAAAGCGGTGTCGAAAGCGGTTCCGACGAGGGTGGCGAATGAGGTCCGCCGCAGCATGGGCCTAAGCTTCCTCCTCCAGGCGCGCAAGGCGCACACTCATGGACATGGGGCTTCTAGAGGCCGCCGGCAAGCGGCCGCGGCCAAGCCTCCTGACACGCCGGCCCATCAGCCGGCCGCCTTGGCGCGCCTCAAGGCGATCGCTCGGCTGGCGTCGTCGGGAAACGGCAGATCCTTGTGGGCCTCGGTGAGCGCCGCGACCCGGGCGGCGATCTCTGGCGGGAACGGGGCGGCGGCCGGGCCGGCCGCCTGGTCGACGTGGAGCATGATCGACTCGTGGGTCGCCGCCAGGGCGCCGCCATCGCCGCGGATCATGCGCAGATAGACGTGATAGCGCTTGCTGTCCGAGCCCAGCATCTGGGCGGTGATGGCGAAGGCCTCGTCGGCGTTGAGCTCTGCCACGAAGCGGATCTTCAGCTCCAGGGTATAGGCGGTCCGTCCGGTGCGCGTGCGATAGGCCGCATCGATGCCCAGGTGGTCCATGAGGTTGTCGGTGGCGTCGCTGCAGACGACCGCGTAGTAGCCGTCGCGCATGTGACCGTTGTAGTCGATCCACTCGGGCTTCACTCGGCCCTCGTAGATCAGCAAAGGCTCGGCCATCGCTCGTCTCCCGCGCCCGTGTCGCGCCGCAACGGCGGGAGTTTGGCGGTCCGCGCGGGGGCGCACAAGTGGCCGGGAACGCATGGCGCTCATGCGGTTTTGGCGCGGCTGTCGATCCAGATGGTGACCGGCCCGTCGTTGACCAGATGGATCTGCATGTCGGCGCCGAAGCGGCCGGTCTCGACGGCGACGCCCTCCGCGGCGAGCCGGGCGCAGAACTGGCGGTAGAGGGCGTCGCCCTCGTCCGGCGGGGCGGCGCCGGAGAAGCCGGGGCGGTTGCCGCGGCTGAGGTCGGCGGCGAGGGTGAACTGGCTCACCGCCAGCGCGCCGCCGGCGACGTCCAGCACCGAGAGGTTCATCTTGCCGGCGTCGTCGGCGAAGATCCGCAGCTTGGCGATCTTGCGGGCGAGCGCGTCGGCGTCCGCCTCCCGGTCGCCGCGTTCGGCGCAGAACAGCACCACCAGCCCGCGGCCGATCGCGCCGACGACCTCGCCGTCGATCTCGACCCGGGCCTCGCTCACCCGTTGCAGCAAGGCTTTCATATCGGCTGGTCTCCCCGCTGTTCTCCCCCGGCATTCTCCCCCGCGGTCCCGCCCCGCGGTGCGACCCCGCGCCCCGACCCTGGCGCGCGACGGCTTGCGCCCGCGCGGCCCAAGCGCCATCGTCGGCCCATGGCAGTCTACACCATCGGCCATTCGACGCGCGCCCGCGAAGAGCTGATCGCCCTCTTGACGGAGTCCGGGGTGCGCTGCCTGCGCGACGTGCGCGCCTACCCCAGGTCGCGAACCAATCCGCAGTTCAACGCCGACGTCCTGGCGGCGGCGCTGGGCGAGGTCGGCATCGACTACCGCCACATGAAGGCGCTGGGCGGTCGGCGCGGCCCGCAGGACCTCGCGCGGCCGTCGCCCAACGGCCTTTGGCGCGAGGCCGCGTTCCGCAACTACGCCGACTACGCCCTTTCGCCGGCCTTCGCAGAGGCGTTCGAGGAGCTGCGCGCGACGGCGCGCGCGCGGCGCACGGCGGTCATGTGCGCCGAGGCGGTGTGGTGGCGCTGCCACCGCCGCATCATCGCCGACTATTTGCTGGCGGCGGGCGAGGAGGTCCGGCACATCCTCGCGCCGGGGAAGATCGAGCCGGCCTCGCTCACCGCCGGCGCGGCGCCCCAGCCGGACGGCACGGTGCACTATCCCGGCGAGCAGGGCGAGCTGTTCTGAGGCCGCCGCGCGGCCGTCGCCGGCCCGGCGGCCGGTCCTTGCCTGAGCCTCGCCAGCCTATATAAGGCGTGTGATGGCTGTTTCTGAGGGGTGAGTTCGGTCATGACCGTCGGGGATACCGCAACGCGGCGCGCGCCGCCGTTCCGCAAGCTCTTGGTCGCCAACCGCAGCGAGATCGCCATCCGCGTGATCCGCGCGGCCAACGAGCTGGCGATCCAGACGGTCGCGATCTACTCCCACGAGGACCGCTTCGCGCTGCACCGCTTCAAGTCCGACGAAAGCTACCTGGTCGGCGAAGGCCAGGACCCGGTGCAGGCCTATCTCGACATCGCAGAGGTGATCCGCGTCGCGCGCGACTCCGGCGCCGACGCGATCCATCCCGGCTACGGCTTCCTCTCGGAGAAGCCGGAGCTGGCCGACGCCTGCGCGGCGGCGGGCCTCACCTTCGTCGGGCCGACCGCCGACGTCATGCGCCGCCTGGGCAGCAAGGTCGCCGCCCGTGCGCTCGCCCAGGAAACGGGCATCCCCATGGTCCCGGCCAGCGGCGCCTTGCCGCACGATCCGGCGGAGGCCCGGCGGATCGCCGCGGAGATCGGCTATCCGCTCATGCTGAAGGCGAGCTGGGGCGGCGGCGGGCGCGGCATGCGGGAGATCGAAGGCGAGGGCGAGCTGGACGAGCAGGTCGCCGCCGGGCGGCGCGAGGCCAAGGCCGCCTTCGGCAACGACGAGGTGTTCCTGGAGAAGCTGGTGCGCCGGGCGCGCCACGTCGAGGTCCAGATCATCGGCGACCGGCACGGCAACCTGGTGCACCTCTTCGAGCGCGACTGCTCGATCCAGCGGCGCAACCAGAAGGTCGTCGAGCGTGCGCCGGCGCCCTATCTCGACGAGGCGCGGCGCGTCGAACTGGCCGACTACGCCGTGCGCCTGGGCCGCGCCGCGGGCTACGGCAACGCCGGCACGGTCGAGTTCCTCTACGACCTCGACAGCGGCAATTTCTACTTCATCGAGGTCAATCCGCGCATCCAGGTCGAGCATACGGTCACCGAGCAGGTGACCGGCATCGACATCGTCCGCAACCAGATCAAGCTGGCCTTCGGCTATCCGCTCTCCTTTGGCCAGGAGGACGTGCAGATCCGCGGCCATGCCATCGAGATGCGGATCAACGCCGAGGATCCCAAGAACAACTTCAT
>JAWWCG010000521.1:0-3361 GCA_033720555.1 Kiloniellales bacterium
GCAGGAACTGCGCCGTCAGGTCGAGAGCAACTTCGATTACGTCGGTCCGGCCTTCGCCGAGGAGGCGCGCAAGATCCATTACGGCGAGACCGAGGAGCGGGCGATCTACGGCGAGACCAGCGAGGACGAAGCTCAAGCGCTGGAGGAGGAAGGGGTGAGCGTGCGCCGCATCCCCTGGCTGCCGCGCGAGAATTCTTAGCCGCGCACCGCGAACAGCATGTAGTTGACGTCGAGATCGCGCGAGAGCCGCCAGCGGTCGTCGAGCGGGTTGTAACTGACGCCGCACAGCTCGCTGACCGTCAGGCCGTTCGTAGCCAGCCGGCGGGCGAGTTCCGAGGGCCTGAGAAAGCGGCGCCAGTCGTGGGTGCCGCGCGGCAGCCAGCCGAGCACGTACTCGGCGCCCACCACCGCCAGAAGGAAGGCCTTGGGCGTGCGGTTGAGGGTGGCCATCGCCATCGCCCCGCCGGGCTCGACCAGAGCGCAGCTTGCGGCGAGGAAGCCGTCGACGTCGGCCACGTGCTCGACCACCTCCATGTTGATCACTAAGTCGAAGCGATGCCCGGCGGCGGCGAGCGCCTCGGCCGTGGCGCAGCGGTAGTCGATCGCCAGGCCGCTTTGCTCGGCGTGCCAGAGGGCCGCCTCGATCGCCTCCGGGGCGGCGTCGATCCCGCTCACCGCCGCACCGAGCCGAGCCAGGGGCTCCGCCAGCAGGCCGCCGCCGCAGCCGATATCGAGCACCGTGAGCCCCGCCAGGGGCTTGGCGGCATCGGGGTCGCGCGCGAAGTGGGCGCAGGCCTGATCGCGAATGAAGGCGAGGCGCGTCGGGTTGAGGCGATGCAGCGGGCGCATGTCGCCCTCCGGGTCCCACCAGGTGCCCGCCATGGCGGCGAACTTGGCGACCTCGTCGCGATCGATGGAGCTGTCGTCGGCCAAATCCGCCCGTCCTTTCGCTCGTTCTTGCACCCGTGCTTGCGACCGTCTTTCCGACCGTCTTTCCGACCGCATTCGAGGCCGCGCCGCCGAGGCCCGAAGACCCTCAAGCCGGCAGGCCCAGGGCGGCCCGCTTCGCCTGCCGTGCGGGCTTGCACGGGCGAGGCCCGCAGAGTATGGATAGCGGCCTTCGTCCGGGCAAGCCGCGAGCCAGCCCCGGAAGCGGACGCCGCGGCCCTCCTTATTGCAGGTATGGCAGATGGCCCGAATCGTCATGAAATTCGGCGGCACCTCGGTGGCCGACGTGGCGCGCGTCCGCAACGCCGCCGAACGGGTGCGCCGCGAGGTCGAGGCCGGCCATCAGGTGGCGGTCGCGGTGTCGGCCATGGCGGGGGTCACGAACCAACTGGTCAGCTATGTCGACGAGGCGGCCAAGATCTCCGACCTCAGGGAATACGACGTCGTGGTCTCGGCGGGCGAGCAGGTGACCGCCGGCCTCATGGCCATCAGCCTTCAGGAGATGGGGGTCGCCGCGCGCTCCTGGCTGGGCTGGCAGGTGCCGGTGAAGACCGACGACGCGCACGGCAGCGCCCGGATCGAGGCCATCGAGGTCGACGGCCTGGTGCGCCGGATCGACGAGGGGCAGGTGGCGATCCTGGCCGGGTTCCAGGGCATCTCGCCGGACGGCCGGATCACCACCCTCGGGCGCGGCGGCACCGATACCTCCGCCGTGGCCCTGGCCGCCGCCCTCGGCGCCGAGCGCTGCGACATCTACACCGACGTCGACGGGATCTACACCAGCGACCCGCGCATCGTCGCCAAGGCGCGCAAGCTCGACCGCGTCACCTACGAGGAGATGCTGGAGCTGGCGTCGCTCGGCGCCAAGGTGCTGCAGACGCGCTCGGTCGAAATGGCGATGAAGCACGGCGTTCGCGTGCAGGTCCTGTCGTCTTTCGAGGACTCCCCCGGAACTCTGGTCGTCGATGAGGACGAAATCGTGGAAAAGGCAATCGTCAGCGGAATCGCCTACAGCCGAGACGAGGCGAAGATCACCCTGCGACAGGTGCCCGACCGCCCGGGCGTGGCGGCGGCGATCTTTGGCCCCCTGGCCGAGGCCAACATCAACGTCGACATGATCGTTCAGAACGTGTCGAGCGAGCGGGAATCGACCGATCTCACCTTCACGGTGGCCAAGGCGGAGTTCGATCGCGCCCTGCAGGTGATCGAGCGGACCTGCGCCCATCTCGACTACGCGGAGCTGGCCGGCGACCCCAATGTCGCCAAGGTGTCGGTGATCGGCGTCGGCATGCGCAGCCACGCCGGCGTCGCCCAGCAGATGTTTACCGCCCTGGCGGAGAAGGGCATCAACATCCAGGTGATTTCCACCTCGGAGATCAAGATCAGCGTCCTGGTCGCCGAGGACTACACCGAACTGGCGGTGCGGGCCCTGCACAGCGCCTACGGCCTCGACGCCGACTGAACCTCGCCCCTGGCCCCGGCCCATCTCCAGGTTGGTCAATCAGCGAGGATTTTGTTAAAAGGCGCGAATGGCGCTCGGGAGCCGATTCGCGCCGGGCGGGCGGGGCCCGGTTTGCGATTTCTCAATCGTTAACGCGTAGGCTCGAAACCGACGCATGAATCGCCAACCTCAAAAGCCTCCCGCCATGGCGGACGCGAACAAGAAAAGCATCATCCACCGTCTGGCCCGGCAAAAGCGCCGGGCGGAGCCGGAGACCCCGCGCCTGGAGCCGGTGGCCGTGCCGACCGTGACCGGCGAGAGCATCGCCGCCGAGCTGCGCCGCGGGCGCGAGGACATGGGCCGCGATCTGGTCCGGATCGCCGACGACCTGAAGATCCGCCGGGTCTATCTCGAGGCGATCGAGGAGGGCCGGTTCGACGATCTGCCCGGGGCGACCTACGCCGTCGGCTTCGTGCGGGCCTATGCCGACTACCTCGGCCTGGACACGAACGCGGTCGTCGCCCGCTTCAAGGAGGAGGTCGAGGGCTTCGACCAGCGTCTCCAGCTGGTGTTTCCGACGCCGGTGCCGGAGAGCAAGATTCCGAGCGGCGCGGTGCTGCTGATCTCGACGCTCCTGGTCGGCGCGGCCTATGGCGGCTGGTACTATCTCTCGGGCCGGGACGAGGGCCTCGGCGGCCAGGTGCCGGATCTGCCGGCGGCCCTCGAGCCCTTGGTCGCCGACGACGGCATGGAGAGCGCGCAGACCCCCGCGCGCGATCCTGCGGCCGAGCCTTCGGCCGACCCGTCCGACAACCCGTCCGACAACCCCTCGGCCGACTCCCTGGCCGATCGCCTGGATAGCCCCCCGGACAGTCCCCTGGATAATCCCCTGGCCCCGACGCGGAGCATCGTCCTGACGCCCGAGCCGTCGACCGCGACCACCCTCGACCGGCCGAGCCGCCAAACGCCGCA
>JAWWCG010000522.1:0-3355 GCA_033720555.1 Kiloniellales bacterium
CAGGCGCGAATGTCCTCCAGTCGGCCCTCGACGACCTTGGCCGGCATTTCCGGATCGCAGATCAGCGCCCGCGTCATGCCGCAGACATCGGCCTGTCCCGTGGCAATGATGGTCTCGGCGTCTTGCGGTTGATTGATTCGTCCGGTGACAAACACCGGTATGGAAACGTTCGCCTTCACCGAGGCGGCGAAGGGGGCGAGATAGCCATTGGCCACCGTCATCGGCGGCACGATGTGGACGGCGCCGCCGGCCGATGCGGAGGTGCCGGCGACCACGTGAATGTAGTCGATGTCCTGCTCAAGAGCGGTGATCGCCGCGAGGCATTCCTCGGGCGTGATGCCCTGCTGGTCGAGCTCGCCACCGGATATCCGCACGCCGACCACGAAGTCGTCGCTCGTTTTCGCCCGCACGTCGGCGACGATTTCCCGCGCGAAACGCAGGCGGTTTTCGAGGTCGCCGCCATAGTCGTCGGCGCGGAGATTTACCCGCGGACTGAGGAACTGGGCCGGGAGATAGCCGTGGCTCGCGACGATCTCCACGCCGTCCAGTCCGGCCGTGAAAAGGCGTCGCGCGGCGTCGCCGTAGCACGAGACGATCTCGCGGATCAGCGACCGGGACAGCGGGCGCGGCATGACGTGGTAACGCTCGTTCGGAACCGCCGACGGCGCATAGGCGACCGCCAGCAAACCGCCCTGGGCTTCGGTGATTTCACGGCCGGGATGGAATAGCTGGCCGAACACGCTGGTTCCGTGGGCGTGCACCGCCTCGGCGAGCCGGCGGTAGCCCGGGATGCAGTCGTCGTCCGAGGCCATGAGGATATGATTGGTGTAGCGGGCGGTTTCGTGAACGCCGGCGACTTGGACGATGATCAGGCCCGCGCCGCCCCGCGCCCGCGCTTCCTGGTAGGCGATCAGGGCGTCGTTGACCAAGCCGGCTGTCGGCAAGGTCGTATCGTGGCCGGTCGACATGATCCGGTTCATCAGCCGCGTGCCCTTGATGGTGAGCGGCGCAAGTAACGCCCGACACTGCGTCGGATCCATGCGGTTCCTCCTCTCAGGCGTCTTGCGACGACCGCCCCGCCGAGAGTGTTTACAAAATTGTCGATGAAATTGTCAACTATCTTGCCGACAGAACTTTGCTTCGCTAGATGTGGCGAAAAGAGCGGGACATCAGAACCATGGATCTTGAAGCCAATGGCCACGATAGGGTCGAAGTGGCGGTCATCGGCGCCGGCGTCGTCGGCTTGGCGGTCGCCCGTGCGTTGGCCCTGGCCGGGCGGGAGGTTATCGTCCTGGAGGCCGCGCGCACGATCGGATCCGGCACCAGCTCGCGAAACTCGGAGGTGATTCACGGCGGCATCTACTATCCGCCCGGCTCCCTGAAGGCGCGGCTATGCGTCGCGGGACGAACTGCCCTTTACGCCTACTGCCGTGAGCGCGCGATTCGCCACGCACGCCTCGGCAAGCTGATCGTGGCCTGCGATCACAACGAGATTGCGAAGCTCCGCCATCTCAAGGAAAATGCGGCGCGGAACGGGGTGCACGACCTGGTTTTGCTCGACGGTCGCGCGGCCCGTTCCATGGAGCCTGAGCTCGCGTGTTCGGCGGCGCTGCTGTCGCCTTCGACCGGCATCGTCGATGTGCACGAGCTCATGCTGAGTTACCAGGGGGACATCGAGAACTGCGGCGGGACGATCGTTTTCGGGGCCGAGGTGACCGCGGGCAGAATCGAGGAGCAGGGTGTGACCCTGCTCGTCGATCAGGACGGCGGCACCGTCCTGGCATGCAGGAAGGTCGTCAATTGCGCCGGGCTCGCCGCGCAGACGGTGGCGGCTTCGATCGACGGCTTTCCCGCCGCGGCGATCCCGCGCCGGCACTTGGCGAAAGGCAATTACTTCAAGCTCGCGCGGCGCTCGCCTTTCGCCCGCTTGATCTACCCGCTACCATGCGATGGGGGAGCCGGCATACATCTCACGCTCGACCACGCGGGCCAGGCGCGTTTCGGGCCCGACGTCCAGTGGGTCGACGAGATCGATTATCGGATCAGCGGCGAGCGTCTTCCCGTCTTCGAGGCTGCGATCCGGAGCTACTGGCCGGGATTGCCCAGCGGCGCGCTCTCGCCCGATTATTGCGGCATCCGGCCGAAGCTCCACGGGCAGGGGGACAAGCACGCGGACTTCATGATGCAAGACGGCGGCCAATTTGGAGCTCGGGGATTGATCAACCTCTACGGCATCGAATCGCCGGGCCTGACCGCGTCGCTTTCGATCGGCGCCTACGTGCGCGATCTTCTCGACGACGAAGACGCGACCTGTCGCCGCGTCGCGCGGAGACAAGGGCGCCGGCTCAGCCCAGAGGAAGGCAATGACGCCGCAGGCCGCTAAAACATCCGAGAGCGACGTCGTCGAGCGGATTCGCGAGGCGATTATATTCGGTCGTCTTCGGCCGCGTGAGCGACTCGTGGAGGAAGAGCTGAGCGAACGTTTCAACGTCAGTCGCCATACCATCCGTTCGGCCCTGGTCAGTCTGGAACAGATCGGCCTGGTTACGCGCCGCCCCAACAGGGGCGTCGTCGTGCGGGATCTATCCGTGCAGGAAGTCGAGGAGCTCTACGAGATGCGGGCGATATTGCAGGCGGAAGCCGCACGGCGCATTCCGCTTCCGGCGCCGGCCGCTCTCATCGAGGAGCTCGAACGCATCCATGGCGAGTTCTCCCGATGCGTGGACCGGATGGACCTGAAACAGACCGCCGCGCTCAACAACGTCTTCCACGAAACGATCTTCGCCGCCTGCAACAATCGCTATCTGGCCGAGACGATCGAGAACTACTGGATCCGCACGACCGCGATCCGCTGCTATGCCATTGGCGATCCCAATATGCTTCAGCAATCGCGCAACGAGCATCGCGCCATTATCGACGCCCTGGCGCGCGGGGATCGTAAAGCCCTGATCCGACACTGCGTCGATCATATCTATCCTGCCTTGGAGGCCTACAAGCGCGCGCACGGCGGGTGGGAGATTCGCTCGGCGTCGGCCTGACGTGGGCCTCGCGACCCTGGCCGCATACGGGTTTCGTGCCGAGAACGGGAGATCGGCCCACTACGGGCCGAGGGGCGAGGCAGTCTCGAGGACGCCGGAGCCGATCACGAGAGGGGACGCGGCGCCGGCCGTCGGAAGGCCAGACGCATCTGCTTCTCGGACTCGATCACGGCGAAGAAGACGACGCCCACCGCGACGATCAGCAGCCCGTCGAACAACGCCACGCCGTGCGTTCCGAACACCCGCTGCAGCGGCGGCAGGTAGGTGACCGCGAACTGGGCGAGCGTGACGATGACCGTGCAGGCCCAGACCACCCG
>JAWWCG010000523.1:0-3335 GCA_033720555.1 Kiloniellales bacterium
CGGTCGCGAGCGGGCAGGGCGCGCCGTCGCGGAACGCCCAGGTGCCGAGGTCGCAGTCGTCGGCGGCGACGTAGCCGTTGATATAGACCCGCCGGTCGTGGTCGGCCCGGTTGACGCCCGAGCCGTGCACGGTGAAGAGGCCCCACATCGCGACGTCGCCGGGCGCGAGCACGAGGTCCACCAGGTCGGCGGGGTCGAGCCCGCGCGTCGCGAGCTCGCGCGCGCTGAGCGCCTGGTCGAGCACCGGGCCTTCGCCGCCGAGCGCCAGGTCGCCCAGGCGGTGGCTGCCCGGATAGAGGCGGATCGCCCCGCTGTCGGCATCGTGGGGGTCGAGCGCGATGGCGGTCTGGACGAAGCAGCGCTCGGCGTTGCGATAGGCGCCGCGCGGCCGGCGGAAGCGGATGTCCTGGTGATAGCCGAACTCGACCCGCTCGGCGCCGGCCGGCTTCCAATGCAATTGGCTGGTGATCTGCTTCAGCGACCGGCCGACCAGCGGCGCGAGCAGCGCCAGCATACGCCGGTCGATGCGGGTCCGCGCCAGCGCCGGCTCGAGATAGGCCGGCCAGGTGGCGATCCGGCAGATGCGCCCGAGGCGCGGGTCGTCGACGGCCCGGAAGCCGACCTCGGGATGGCCGGCCGCCGCGGGCGTGCCGTCCTGGTGGGCGAGGGCGCGGGCGTAGACCCGCTCTGCGGCCGCGGCCATGGCCGCGACCTCGTCCGGCGTGAAGACCGAACGGACGATGGCGTAGCCCAACTCGTGGAACTGGGCGACGTGATCCGGCTGGTCCCGGTCCGTCTCCAAATCTGCCGTGCCGGGGCCGGCGTGCGGCCGCGGCGCGCTGTGCACCCCCATGGATCCCGATCCCCCAATCGATTCCACCGGCGACACCACCGGTGTCGCAATAACGCTGCCACCCTCCATAGTAATGAAAGGCCGGCCGCCCGGCCAGTTTGAAATAGATCGCGAGTATCCGCGGGCGATTTCATGGTTAATAGTTATGGTTAACGAGGGTGTGCTCGGCGCCGCTCGGCCGGTTTTGCCGGGCTCTGGTCAAGCCCAAGAGAACTGGCCAATCCCAAGAGAAAAGGCCCGGCGTCGCCGCCGGGCCTTTCCAGGTTCGGGTCGCCGGGGACGGCGGCCGGTCGGCTCGGCTTAATTGAACCACCAACGCTCGGCGTTCTTGTGGCCGTCGAGCTCCCAGTTGCTCGCCATCTGCTCGGGCAGCGCCACCCGGTCGCGCGCGGCGTGGGTGTAGGCGAGGAACATCGGGATGACCGCGCCGCCCTGCTCGTTCAGGATGCGCTGCATCTCGACGTACATCTCGCGCCGCTTGTTGGTGTCGAGCTCGCCGCGCGCCTCGACCAAGAGCTGATTGAAGCGCTCGTTCTCGAAGTGGGTCTCGTTCCAGTCGGCGCCGGAGGAATAGATCTGGGAGAAGATCCAGTCCTCGGTCGGCCGGCCGCCCCAATAGCTGGCGCACCAGGGCTTGACCAGCCAGACGTTCGACCAATAGCCGTCGTTCGGCTCGCGCACGACCTTGAGGTTGATGCCGGCCGCCTTGGCCGTCTCCTGGTAGAGCTGTCCGGCGTCGACCGCGCCGTCGAAGGCGGTGTCCGCCATCGAGATCTCGACCGAGAGGTTCTCCAGGCCGGCCTGCTTGAGATGATGCTTGGCCTTGTCCGGGTCGTAGGCCCGCTGCGGCAGTTCCTCGGGGGTCGCCCGGTAGATGTTGGCCGGACCGATCGGGTGGTCGTTGCCGACCTCGCCGAGGCCCTTGGCGATGAACTTGAGCCATTGCTCGCGGTCGAGGGCGAGCTTGAGGGCGAGCCGGACGTCGTTGTTGTCGAACGGCTTCACGTCGGTGAACATCGGCAGTGTGACGTGCTTGTTGCCGTTGGTGTGGAAGACCTGAATGCCCGGTGCCCGCTGCATGAGGTGGATGGTGTTGATGTCGAGGTTGGTAATGACGTCCAGCTCGTCGGTCTGCAGGGCGCTGGTGCGCGCGTTCACGTCGCCGATGAAGACCGATTCCACCTCGTCGAAGTGCGCCCGGCCCTCCTTCCAGTAGTTAGGGTTGCGCTTGACGACGGTGCGCACGCCCGGATCGAAGGAGACCAGCGAATAGCCCGCGGTGCCGACGCCGGATTCCCAATCGATGGTGCCGTCCTCCTTGGCCGGGCAGATGCCCAGGTGGTAGTCGCTCATCAGATAGGGAAAGTCGGCGCTGCCGCCCGATAGGGTGAAGACCACGGTGTCCGGCCCGTCGGCCTGGACGTCGGAGACCGGCTCGATGATGCCCTTGGCGGCCGACTTCGTATCCTCGCCCCGGTGGTGGTTGATCGAGGCCACCACGTCGTTGGAATCGAGCGTCTTGCCATTGTGGAACTCGATCCCCTGGCGCAGCTTGAAGGTCCAGACGGTGGCGTCGTCGGACGCCTCCCAGCTCTCCGCCAGCTCGCCGATGAGCTGGTTGTCCTGGTCGATCTCGGTCAGGTTGTTGCGCAGCATGCCGGAGCTGACGTTGATCATGTAGGAATCGAGGATCTGCGCCGGGTCGAGGGAATCGCCGGTGCCGCCGCCGGTCAGCGCCTGGCGCAGCCGCCCGCCCTTCTTCGGCTCGGCCGCCTTGACCGCCTTGCCGGCGAGCGAGGCGGCGAGCGCGGTGGTCGCGCCGAGCGCCGCGGCGCGGCCCATGAACTCGCGCCGGGAGATCCTGCCGAGCGTGAGCAGGGTCGAATAGTACTCGAGTTGTTTCATTGCGAAGCCTCCGGTTCGATTTATGCCGGGCCATTTAAGCCTCTGGGCGCGACGAGCGCGCGACAGGGGACCCGAGCTTAGTTTTTGTCGCGTTTAAGTTGGCACTCCGCCGCGCCAAAGGCAATTCGGGATTTGGTGAGGCGCGGCGCCGCCCTGGGGGCCCGAAATTGGCCCTCCGACACCGTTTTGCCGCCCTCTGGCCGCCGTTTCCCACCATTTCGTGCTTGTAACCGCGCGCGCCTGGGTCTAGATAGAACCCTATCCGGGCCGCCGGGCGGCGGCGCGGAGGCAAAGGAAGTGTGCGGAACACGATGCGCGACGCACCGATCAGGTCGAGCGAGAGGGACGCCGCCAGGGGATCAGCCCCGGCCGCGGCCGCGATCTCGTGCGCGCTGCCTCCGACCGGCTCCCGCCTCTCCGGTGGGCTGGCTCTCCTCCTTCTCAACCCCTGAACGCTACAGCCGCGCGTGCGGCAAGCGGGCAGGGGTGATCGACCGAGAGCCGAACATCCGACACACCGGAGAACCCGAGGAATCCAAGCCATGTCTGTAGACCCCAAGGACACCCAGAGTCCGTC
>JAWWCG010000524.1:0-3330 GCA_033720555.1 Kiloniellales bacterium
GAGAACCTTGGCGGTCTCGGTCAGCTCGCCCGGCCCGCGGTGGCGATAGCTCGCGCCTTCGCGCACCTTGCACGGCTTGTCGCGCGGCTTGTCGCTCGCCTTGAAAAGATTTCCGACCGAAGACCCGAACATGGCGCTCTTTCCGTCTGCGAAACCGTTGTCGGCCGCGGCCCTGCCGCCGCCCCTTTCCACGCTACGCCGCAGACTGCCTCGGGGTCGGTTAAGTCCTCGTTAAATATACAATTCTCATGGGATTTTCTCGGTCCGGAGCACATCTTCGAGATCCGCCAGGACGGCGGGCAAGGCCTCGCTCAGGTCCTCCGAGATCAAGCCCGGCCCAAGGCGATCGGCCGCCTCACCGTGCAGCCAGCAGGCCGCGGCGGCCGCCTCGAAGGTGGGCATGCCCTGGGCCAGCAGCCCGACCGCCAGGCCGGCCAGCACGTCGCCCGTGCCCGCCGTCGCCAGGGTGGGCGGCGCGTTGGCGTTGATCGCGGCGCGCCCGTCGGGGGCCGCGATCACCGTGTCGCCGCCCTTCAAGACGACCACCGCCCCGCTCGCCTGGGCTCCGGCGCGGGCGCGCGCGAGCCGGTCGGCGGGCGAATCGAGCTGGGCGAAGAGGCGCGCGAACTCGCCGTCGTGCGGCGTCAGGACGACCGTGCCGGGCTCCGCGCCGGCGATCGCGTCGAACAGGACCTGGGCGTCGCGCTCGAAGGCGGACAGCGCGTCGGCGTCCAGCACCACCCGCCGGCCGGCCCTGAGCGCCGCCAGGGTGCGGCCGCGGGTTTCCCGGTTGACGCCGTTGCCGGGCCCCAGCAGGACGGCGTTGCGGCGGTGGTCGGCCAGCAGCGAGCGGAAGTCGCCCCGCGCGCCGAGCGGCGCCGTGATCACGCTGGCCGACGACAGGGCGTAGATCGGCAGCGCCGCTTCCGGACAGGCCACCGTCACCAGGCCGGCGCCGACCCTGAGCGCGGCGCGCGAGGCCAGCCGCGCCGCCCCGGTCATGGTGTCGCCGCCGACCACCAGGGCGTGGCCGAAGTGGTACTTGTGATTCTGGGGCCCGCGCCAGGGATAGCACCAGGCCCAAAGCTCCGGGCGGTTCTCGAAGGCGCGCGGCGCGATCGGCGCCAGGACCGCCGCGGGAATGCCGATGTCGGCGACCACGACCTCGCCGCAGAGGGCGCGCCCCGGCAGCAGCAGATGTCCGGGCTTCTTGCGGAAAAAGGTCACCGTCAGGTCGGCCGGCGCGACGACGTCGCCCAGCACCGCGCCGAAGTCGCCGGACAGGCCGCTCGGCACGTCGACGGCCGCCACCGGGACGCCGGCCTCGGCCACGGCCTGCAGCGTCTCCCGCGCCGCACCCTCCAGGGGCCGGCTCAGGCCGGCGCCGAACAGGGCGTCGATCACCAGACGGCCCTCGCCCAGCACGTCGGGCGACAGCGCCACGACGTCCCCCTGCCAGGCGCCGGCATGGTGGGCGGCGTCGCCCTTGAGGTCCGCGCGCGCGCCGAGCAGGGCGAGGGTGACCGGCCAGCCGGCCGCCGCCAGGTGACGCGCCGCCACGAAGCCGTCGCCGCCGTTGTTGCCCGGGCCGCAGAGCACCGCCACCGGCCGCGGCTGCCAGCGGGCGCGCACCGCCTCGGCCACCGCCCGCCCGGCGTTCTCCATCAGCTCGGCGCCGGCCATGCCCAACTCCTCGGCCGCGCCGTCGGCGAGATAGCTCTCCTCGACCGTCAGGACGGCGCAGCGATCGGAGGGGCGATCTGGCGGGCGATCTGGCGGGCGATCGGGCGGGCGCTCGGATCTCTCGCTCATCGTCCTGGATTTATTCTTTTTGCAGTGACAGGTTGGACCAAAATCTTAACGCGCCGACTTAAGATCCGCGGCGAGGGTCTGGGCGGCTTCCCGCAACAGGACGTTGTCGGCCCCGCCGACCACGAGATCGTAGCCGGCGGCATAGAGCTCCGCCGGCATGCGCTCGGGCGTCGGGATCGCGCCCAGCAGCTTGCCGGCCGCCTTGGCGGCGCGCTCCACCGCGTCGATCGCCGCGCGCACCTCGCGGTGATCGGGCTCGCCCAGGTGGCCGAGGCTGGCCGACAGGTCGAACGGCCCGACGAACAGCAGGTCGACCCCGTCGGTCGCCGCCACCTCGGCCACGTTCTCGACCCCGGCCGGCGTCTCGATCTGGCACATCAGCAGCAGGTCGTCGGCGCCGCCGGCGACGTAATCCTGCCAGGTAGCGCCGTGGCCGGTGGCGCGCACCACCGGCGCCGCCATGCCGCGGGCGCCGCGCGGGGCGTAGCGGCAGGCGGCGACGCAGGCCTCCGCCTCGGCCCGCGAGCTCACCGCCGGCACCATGAGGCCGGCCAGCCCGATGTCGAGCGCCCGCTTGATCGGGACCGGATGGTTCTCCTCGACCCGCAGCAGCGCCGCGGCGCCGCTGGCCTGGACGGCGTGGATCAGGGCGATGGCGTCCAGCACGCCGCCGGGGCCGTGCTCCAGATCGATCAGGACGCTGTCGAAGCCGGCGCCGGCCACGATCTCCGCCGCGATCGGGCTGAACATCTCCAGGAAACAGCCGTCGGCCGGCCGCCCGGCCTGCAGTCGGGCCTTGAATGACTCTGGCATCGGAGCCTCCCCTCTCCCGCCCCGCCGGCCTTGGCCGGGGGCCCGTCGAGATTACTCGCCCGAGCGCGGAACACAACACCGGGCCGAGCGGCCGGGAATAGCGCGGCGGGATGGGAGGGCGGCGGGCGGATCGCGGTTCCGGCGGCGCGGCGGCCCGGCGGCTCAGCGGGCGAGCACCTTGCAGAACCCCTCGGGATCGTCCTGGCGCAGGCGCTGGCACAGATCGGCGGCCGCGTCGGCGCTGTAGAGCGGCCCGGCCAGGATGCGATAGAAGTGGCCCCGCTCGCCGTAGTCCATCTCGTAGATATCGAGCTCGACCCCGCCGAGGGCCTCGCCATGGCGCGCCAGGGTCTCGCGGCGCAGGTCCTCCGCCGCGACCGCGGTGTCCGCCGACACCAGCCACAGCCGGTATTCCGTCTCGGCCGGCGACCCGCCGGCGTCGCCGCCCGCGCCGGCGCCGTCCGCCGCCGCCGCGCTCTGGGTCGGCGCCGGTTCCGAAGCCGCCGGTTCCGAAGCCGCCGGTTCCGAAGTCCCCGGTGAGGCCGCCGGTTCCGAGGCAGCCGCTTGCGCGGCGGCCGGTTCGGGCTCGGCAGCGGCCTGCGCCTGCGGCGGCGCCGCGCTGCGGGTCGGCGCCGGCCCGATGGGCACCGGCTGTTTGGCGGCCACGCCGCGCTCGCTCAAGGCGGCGGCCTGGGCGGCGGCCTC
>JAWWCG010000525.1:0-3319 GCA_033720555.1 Kiloniellales bacterium
AGTTCAGTGGGCAGCCCCGCGGGCAGCAATGGCGAGGCGCGGCCGGCGAAACCGGCGGCCCAGGCGACCGTCGTCAAGCATCCGGTCAAGGTCGCGCCGCCGCATTCCGTGACGCCGCCGTCGGAGCCCGGCGCCGACACCAAGACGAAGACCGCGGAGCCGGAGCCGGCCGAACCCGACGGTTCGCAGAAGTCTGCCTGACGGGATTGGCCGGGAATGACGGACGACTCGGTCGACGCCCACAAGATGCCGCTGCTCGATCACCTGGTCGAGCTGCGCTCGCGGCTGCTGAAGAGCGTGGTCGCCCTGTTCGTGGCGTTCTTGGTCTGCTTCTTCTTCGCCGAGCCGATCTATGCCTTCCTGACCGAACCGCTGGCCGAGATCCTGCGCCAGCGGCGCGACGACCCGCGGATGATCTTCACCGCCCTGACGGAGGTGTTCTTCACCTACGTGAAGGTGGCGTTCTTCGCCGGCGCCTTCATCGCCTGCCCGATCTTCCTGACCCAGTTCTGGCTGTTCGTCGCGCCCGGCCTCTATAAGAAGGAGCAGAAAGCGCTCGCGCCCTTCCTGATCGCTACCCCGATCCTATTTTTCATCGGCGGGGCATTGGTTTATTACGTGATCTTCCCATTGGCCGCGAACTTTCTGATCGGCTTCGAGGTGCCGCGCAGCGAGGACGGCGCCCTGGCGATCGAGCTGGAGGCCAAGGTGGGCGAGTACCTGTCGCTCATCATGAAGCTGATCTTCGCCTTCGGCCTGTGTTTCCAGCTTCCGGTGATCATGACGCTCTTGGCCCGGGTCGGCCTCGCCACCTCGGCCGGCATGGCGGCCAAGCGCAAATACGCCATCGTCGCGGTCTTCGTGGTGGCGGCGGTGCTGACGCCGCCCGACCCGATCAGCCAGATTTCGCTCGCCGTGCCGATCATCCTGCTCTACGAGATTTCCATCTACATGGCGCGCATGGTGGAGCGCCGACGCGCCCGCGAGGAGGCCGAGGAAGAGGCCCAGTCCGGCTCGACGGGCACCGGGATAACGCCCTCCGATCGCTGAGCGGCCGCCCGGCGCGCGCCGGCGCGTTAACCCTTACCCCGTGGACAGGGGCGCGGCGAACTGCGTATAAACGGCGCCCGAGTCGCCGAAGAAGCCGTCCGAGTCGCCGCCGAAGATGTGTGATCTCAAGTGGATACGCGAGAGCCCCGCGCCCTTTGAGCCGGCGCGGCCCCGGTGCGCCGGGAGGCGGCGATGACCCTGGCGGCGCGCAAGATCCGCCTGGTGATGGAGCTCCGGCGGGCCGGCATCGCCGACACGGCGGTGATCTCCGCCATCGAGCGGATCCCGCGCGAGGCCTTCGTGCCGACGCCGTTTCTGGACCGCGCCTATGACGACGCCGCGCTGCCGATCGGCCACGGCCAGACCCTGAGCCGGCCCAAGGTGGTGGCGCGCATGACCGAGGCCCTGGGGGCGGGGCGGCGCAGCAAGGTGCTCGAAATCGGCACTGGCTCCGGCTATCAGGCGGCGGTGCTGTCGCGTCTGTGCCGGCGGGTCTACACCGTCGAGCGCCACCGCCCGCTGCTGCTCGAGGCCGAGGCGCGGTTCGCCGACCTGCGGCTTTCCAACATCACCGCGCGGGTCGGCGACGGCTTCAAGGGCTGGCCTGAGCAGGCCCCCTTCGAGCGGATCATCGTCACCGCGGCGGCCCGCGACGTGCCGGGCGACCTCGCCGATCAACTGGCCGAGGGCGGCGTCATGGTGCTGCCGGTGGGCCGCCAGGGGCGCGACCAGAACCTGCTGCGCCTGGTGCGCACCGGCGACGGCCTGATCGAGGAGCCGCTCGGCGACGTGCGCTTCGTGCCGATGCTGGGCGGCCTGCCGGACGACCCGAGGTCGCGGACGCCGCGCGCGTTCGCTGGACCGCAGGCCAAGACTCTGGCATGAACGGCGCACGATGTGGGGCTCCGCGCGCCGAAGAACAGCCGTCACGGACTCTTATGACGCGCGGTATAGATACGTTCGATGAAAGGCTTGGCGGCAAGCGTTCCAGGCCGTCGCTGGGCTCGGCACCGCTGCTGGCGATTCTTCTGGCGATCGCACTGGCGGTGGCCGGCTGCAGCTACGGCCGCGCCGGTGCCAACCGCCCGGTGACGGCGACGCCGCCCGATCCACCGCCGGTGCCGCGCGCCAAGCCGATTGCCAATTCGGTCGTCAATCCAGGCGTCAATCCGGCCATCAATTCGAGCATCAATTCGGGCGCCTATTCGCTCGCCAGTCCGGCCGCGTCCGGGCTGTCGAATGTGCCGGCGGTCCAGCCGGCCGCCGCACGGCCGGACCTGGCGCCGCCGGCGGCCGGCGCGCGCGCCCACGTCATCACCGAAGGCCAGAGCCTCTACGCCGTCGCGCAGATCTACGACGTGTCCGTCGCCGACCTGATCCGCAGCAACGGGCTGGCGCCCCCCTACAAGCTCGCCATCGGCCAGCAGCTCGTCGTGCCGGGGCCGGGCGGCGCGGCGGCGCCGCAGGCGGCGGCGGTGGCGGCGGAAATGGCCAATAGCATGGCGGCCGTGGCGCGCACGGCGCCGGCCGCGGCCGCGACCCACGTGGTCGAGAGCGGCGACACGGTCTATAGCATCGCGCGGCGCTATCGCATCGACATGGCGGCCCTGGTCAGCCTCAACGCGATTCCGCCGTCCTACGTCATTTCGCCGGGCCAGCGACTGGCGCTGCCGGTCCGGCCGGAGACCGCGACCGCCGGAACCGCCGCGACCGCCATGGCGGGCAAGCTGACGGGGGACGCCTCGAAGCTCGGCGCGAGCGGAGCGGCGACGGGAGCGACGACGGGAGCGACGCCCAGGGCCACGACGGCCGGCTGGACCCCGCCGGGCGCGCAGCCCGCCCCGGCGGTCGCCATGATGCCGCCGCCGGCGGTGACGGGCCCGATCCCGGAGGCGCCGCCGCGCGCCAGCGACAAGTTCCTGTGGCCGGTCGAAGGCGATCTCTTGCTGAGCTTTGGGCCCAAGGAAGGCGGCCTGCACAACGACGGCATCAACATCGCCGCGCCGCGCGGCAGCCCCGTCCTGGCCGCCGAGAATGGCGTGGTCGCCTACGTCGGCAATCAACTGCGCGGCTTCGGCAACCTGCTGCTGATCAAGCACGACGGCGGCTGGATGACCGCCTACGCCCACAACGAGGAGATCCTGGTCGGCCGCGGCGCCAGGGTCGAGCGCGGGCAGACGGTCGCGCGGGTCGGCGACAGCGGCAACGTGGTCGCGCCGCAACTGCACTTCGAAATCCGCCGGGGCATCCGCGCCGTCGACCCGACCAA
>JAWWCG010000526.1:0-3315 GCA_033720555.1 Kiloniellales bacterium
CCTTGCGGTCGAGCCAGTTCTGCAGCCACAAGGGCGCGGCGGTGGTGGCCGTCTCGTCCGGCGCCACCAGATAGCGTTGCGGCAGCGTGTAGGAGAGCTCGAACACGGCGCTCGGCGTCATGGCGTCCGCCGGCTCGCCCTCGACCAGGATTTGCAGGCGCCACGGCCGCGCCGGATCGAAGCCGCTGGCGCCGGCCAGCGAGAACACCGCGATCTCGCGCATCTCCGGCGCGTCGGACAGGGCGATCGCCTCGAAGCCCGCGTAGTCGTCGCGAGCGAAGCGAAACGTGCGGCTGCCTTGGATCAGCCGCAGCCGTTCGAAGATCCCGCTTCGCCGATAGTCGTAGCCCTTGAAGGAATAGAGCCCGCGCCCGGCGACGAAAAGAAGCTGGTCGCCGGCCTGGCCCTCGGCCAGGAGGCGCGCGTGGGCCCGCTCGCCGAGCAGGTTGCGGCCGATTCCGGCCGGCGTGGCCAAGCCGGCGACGAGCTCCAGAAAGCGCCCGTCGTCGGGCGGCAAAGGCACGCCCTCGGGCAGCAGCCGGCCGCCCAGCGCCTCGATCGCCCGGCGGGCCTGGCCGACCGTGATCTCCAAGCCCGCCAGGGAGCCGTCCTCGATCAGCTCCGCCCAGCTCGCCGGCGCGAACGCGTCGAAGCGCAGGCCGGCCCCGCCGCCCGCCAATATGCCGCGGCTGGCCGCGACCGCGCGGGCCGAGCGCAGGATCGCGTCGTTCATCACCAGCGACGAGACGGTGGCGCCGGAGACGGCGTCGAGGCCCTCGGCCGCGTCGGCGGACGGCGCGAGGCGGATCGGGTCGCGGATGTCGAGGCCTGCGTATTGCGCGACGAAGGCGTCGAGGTCGGCGTCGGACACGCCGATGATCAGGATCGGCTCGTGGTGCTCGGCGATCGCGGCGCCGACGATGATGCCGCTCAAATCGAGGCCGACGACGACGTCGAGCGGTTTCGCGGAGTAGCCGGTGGATTGCACGGTCTGGCGCGAGGAAAAGACGTAGCCGGCGAGCTGGCCGTCCCGATAGACCGCGGCGGCGGGCGGCGCGCCCTCCAGCGGCCCGAAGGCGTCGCCACCGGGAAAGGCTTGGCGCATCTCGGGTTCGGGCAGGCCGCGCGGCGCCGGGTCCTGCGCGTCGGCGCCGCCGGCGAGCGATAGAAGGAGCAAGGTCGCGGCAACGGCGGCCGAAAGGAGACGGCCGACGGCGCCGCCCGCGCCCGTCGCACGCGGGACGAACCCAACCTTTGGCGGATCGCGCATGGCGGTCCCCCCGACTGATCGCGCTCAATTTATGCCGTGCCGTCGTGCCGCCCCTTGATCTCTGTCAAGGAGCGGCGTCGCACCCGGCTCTAGAGTTCAGGATCCGCGGAAGGGAGAGGTGCGCCATGACTCAGCGAGTCCGACCGACACTTTGTGCGATCATCACCGCGACGGCTTTGATGGTGAGCGGGGCTCACGCCGCCGAAGCGCCCAAGCCCGAAGAACTGAAAAAGCACGAGACGACGCCGGGCGGGAAATACGAGCCCAGCCTCGACGTGCTGAAAGAAGAGGAGCTCAAGACGCCGGGGCAGGAGCCCGGCGTGCCAAGCCTCACGGACGAGGAATTCGCGCGCGCCAAGCAGATCTATTTCGAGCGCTGCGCCGGCTGTCACGGCGTGCTGCGCAACGGCGCGACGGGCAAGGCGCTGACCACCGACCTGACCCGCGAGCTCGGCTACGACTATCTGCACTCGTTCATCAACTACGGCTCGCCGGGCGGCATGCCGAACTGGGGCACCTCGGGCGATCTGAGCGAAGACGACATCGACCTCATGGTGCGCTATCTGCTGAACGAGCCGCCCCAGCCGCCGGAGTTCGGCCTGCCCGAGATCAAGAACACCTGGAAGGTCCTGGTGCCCGTCGAGGAGCGGCCGAGCGAGCAGGTCAACGATCTCGACCTCGACAATCTCTTCTCCGTCACCCTGCGCGATTCCGGGCAGGTCGCGATCATCGACGGCGGCTCGAAAGAGATCGTCAGCGTGCTCGACACCGGCTACGCGGTCCACATCTCGCGCATGTCCGCCTCCGGCCGCTACCTCTACACCATCGGCCGCGACGCCAAGATCAACCTGATCGACCTGTGGATGGACCCGCCGGCGACGGTGGCCGAGATCAAGATCGGGCTCGAGGCGCGGTCGGTCGAGACCTCCAAGATGGAGGGCTGGGAGGACAAGTACGCCATCGGCGGCTCCTACTGGCCGCCGCAATACGTGATCATGGACGGCGCCACCCTGGAGCCGCTCAAGGTCGTCTCCACCCGCGGCATGATCTACGACACCCAGGAGTATCACCCCGAGCCGCGCGTCGCCTCGATCGTCGCCTCCCACTACAACCCGGAATTCATCGTCAACGTCAAGGAGACCGGCCACATCCTGATGGTCAACTACGAGGACGTGAAGAACCTCAAGGTGACCGCGATCGAGGCCGAGCGATTCTTGCACGACGGCGGCTTCGATTCCACGGGGCGCTATTTCCTGGTCGCCGCCAACGCCCGCGACAAGGTGGCGGTGGTCGACACCAAGGACAACAAGCTGGTGGCGCTGATCGAGACCGGCGGCATCAAGCCCCATCCGGGCCGCGGCGCCAACATCGTTCACCCGGAGTACGGGCCGGTCTGGGTGACGAGCCATCTCGGCGACGAGATCGTCTCGCTGATCGGCACCGACCCCGAGGGTCATCCCGACCAGGCCTGGCAGGTGGTCGAGACCCTGGAGGGGCAAGGCGGCGGCTCGCTGTTCGTCAAGACCCACCCGAACTCCAAGCACCTCTACGTCGACACGCCGCTCAATCCCGAGCCGGAGCTCGCCTCCTCGGTGGCGGTGTTCGACGTCGACGACCTGGAGGCCGGCTACCAGGTGCTGCCGATCGGCGACTGGTCGGGGATCACCGAGGGCGTGCGCCGCGTGGTCCAGGGCGAGTTCAACAAGGAGGGCACGGAGGTCTGGTTCTCGGTGTGGAACGCCAAGGAGCAGGAATCGGCCATCGTCGTGGTCGACGACAAGACCCTGAAGCCCGTGGCGGTGATCCGCGACGAGCGGCTGATCACGCCGACCGGCAAGTTCAACGTCTACAACACGAGGAACGACGTCTATTGAGCCGCCGGCCGCGACGAGCTTAGAGGACGGGGCCGTGCGGCAGCCCGACGCGTCAACGCCCGAGCCCGAGGCGCCCATCGTTTACCGGGTGGGCGCCGGGCCGGGGGATCCCGAGCTCTTGACGCTGAAGGCGCTGCGCGTTCTGCAGCAGGCCGACGTTGTGGTGTTCGA
>JAWWCG010000527.1:0-3305 GCA_033720555.1 Kiloniellales bacterium
CCTCGGCGCGCAGCTTCTCGGCCAGCACGCCGCCGAGATAGAAATGGTCGTCGTCGTAGATCACCACCGGCCCGGCGATCTCGCCCCCGGCCATGACCGCGTCCGGGGCGACGACGTGCGCCTGCTCGCAGCCGGGGATCGGCCGGTGATGCTGACGGCCGACGCCGTCGCCGCGCCACCGGCAGCCGGTCGCCAGCACCACCCGCGGGAAGCCGAACTCGCGCACGTCGTCGGCGCTCAGCCGGCTCGCCGGATAGAGCGCCACGTTGGCCATCTGGTGCAGTTGCTGCAGCCGGTAGTCGCGAACCCGGCCCCAGGCCGCGAGCCCCGGCAGACGGCACTCGAGCGCGACCCGGCCGCCCAGCTCCGCCTCGGCCTCGGCCAGGATCACGCCGTAGCCGCGGCGCCCGAGCGCCCGGGCGCACTCCAGGCCGGCCGGCCCGGCGCCGACGATCAGCACCTGGTCGTCGGAGCCCTTGGGCGCGATCGCCTCGGGATGCCAGCCCTTGCGCCACTCCTCGCCCATGGTCGGGTTCTGGGTGCAGCGGATCGGCACCCCGGTCCGGTCGCCGCTGGCGCAGATGTTGCAGCCGATGCACTCGCGGATGTCCTCGAGGCGGCCCTCCTCGACCTTCTTCGGCAGGAAGGGGTCGGCGATCGAGGGGCGGGCCGCGCCGATCAGGTCGAGCACGCCGCGCTTGATCTGGGCGACCATGGCGTCGGGCGAGGTGAAGCGCCCGACCCCGACCACCGGCTTGCTGGTCACCTGCTTGACGAAGCTGACATAGGCTTGCTGAAAGCCCTCCTCGCCGAAGCGCGAGGTGAGCGAATCGTTCGCCCAGTCGCTCAGGTTCACGTCCCACAGGTCGGGCAGCTCGGCCAGCAGCTCGACCACCTCGCGGCCCTCGCCGTCGGCGGCGAGACCGTCGCCGTCGCGCAGCTCGTCGACCGCCAGGCGCACGGCCACGGCGCAGGTATCGCCGACCGCCTCCTTGGTGTCCTCGATCAGCTCGCGCAGCAGGCGCGCCCGGTTCTCCAGGCTGCCGCCGTATTCGTCGCCGCGCTGGTTGTAGCGCCGGCAGAGCATGTGCATCGGCAGGCTGAGGTCGTGGCCGGCGTAGACGTAGACCAGGTCGAAGCCGGCGCGCTTGGCCCTGAGCGCCGCGTCGCGGTGCCAGCGGCGCAGCGCGCGGATGTCGGACTTGTCCATGGCCCGCGCCTGACAGGGGTCGTAGACCCGGACCGGCATGTCCATGGGGCCGATCGCCGGCTCGCGCGCGAAGCGGTTGGAGACCTCGTGGCCCTGGTGCACCAACTGGATTGCGGCGAGCGCGCCGTGCCGGTGCACCGCCTCGGCCGTGCGGGCGAGCGCCGGGATGTCCCGGTCGTCCCACAGCCGCGCCTCGGCGTAGGGCGAGACGTCGGAGGTCTCGTGGATCTCGCACTCCTGGGTCGAGACGACGGCCCAGCCGCCCTCCGCCTTGACGCCTCGCATGGCCGCCTCGGCGCTGGGGTAGCGGTAGCCCATGCCAGAGCAATGCGGCACCTGGTAGAAGCGGTTCTTCGCCGTCACCGGGCCGATCCGGACCGGCTCGAAGAGGATATCGTAACGCGGATCTCGCGCCATGACCGGCGGCCAGGCCTTACCAGCGCCCGCTGTCGGCCGTCATGGCCTTGCGCGGCAGCTTGATCGGGAAGCGGCGGCGGATCTCGGCGTCGGTCGCCGGGTCGATGTAGTTGGGATAGTGGCTCGCCAGCACCTCCACCACCTTCTCGTGGGCGCGCTCGAGCATCCCCTTGGAGCCGTCCTGCTCCCAAGCGCCGGGCGCGGAACGGTCGCCGAGGTCGGGATAGAGGTACTCGCTCTCCATGATCGCCAGGGTCTGCGGGTGGCCGAGGTAATGGCCGGGATCGAGCGCCACCTGCTTGATCGCGTCGACCGAGAGGGTCTCGTCGGTCACCTCGATGCCGCGCACCGTGCGCATGACCATGCCGAGGATGTCGTTGTCGATCACCAGTTCCTCGAAGGCGCAGCCCATCAGGCTGCCCAGCATACCGGCGGCCTCGCACACCCGGTTGCAGCCAGCGTGGGCGGCGAGCGCCGTGGTGATGCCCTTCTCGTAGCCGGCCTGGGCGTCGGGAAGCTTCGAATCGCTCATGCTGGCGCCGACCGAGTTCGGCAGGTCGTAGAACTTGCCGATCTGCACGGCGGCGGCGGCCAGCACCGCCTCCTCGCCGCTGCCGCCGGAGAAGGCGCCGGTGCGCAGGTCCGAGACCAGCGGCCACATGGCGAAGGTCATGGGACAGCCCGGCGTCACCAGGTTGACCACCGCCAGGCAGGCGAGCGTCTCGGCCGCGAGCTGAACCAGCGTGCCGGCGAGCGGCGCCGGGGCGGTCGCCCCGGCCTGGGGCGCAACCGCGATGTCGTTGACCAGGCCGAGCCGGCTGGTCTCGATCAAGATCCCCAGGTTGTCCTCGCCGAAGCGCAGCGGCGAGACGATCGGGCAGCCGCCGAAGACGCAGAACGGCCGGGCCATGAAGCGCCCCTCGCCGCCCAGTACCAGATCGAAGAACTCGATCGCCGGCGCGATGTGGCCGCGGTCGGCGAAGGACATGGAAAGCGGCTTCTCGGTCGCCGAGATCTGCGCGTAGAGCACCGAGATATCGTGCGCGAAAAGATCTCTCACGTCGGTGGCGATCACCGGCTGGCCGACCAGGTGGATGTTGTCCAGGCGATCGATCAGCCGCACGAAGTCGTAGATGTCGACCAGCGTGGACGGGCGGTAGGTGCGGGTGTCGTACTGGAAGGTGGTGACCGCCGAGCCGGCGGTGCAGAAGTGGACGCGCCGGTCGCCGGCGCGAACGTCGTAGTCGGGCGAGCGGCCGCCGCGGGCATAGACGACGTATTCCCGGCAGGCGCCGGCGATCACGTCTTCGATCAAGGCGCGCGGAAAGCACAGCCGGCCGTGCTCGTTGAGCCGGCAGCCCTTGGCGAGCGCGATCTCGTTCAGCTCCTCGCTCGGATCGCCGATGCCGAGCGTCTCCAGGATGTCGAGCGCCGCCTCGTGGATCCGGGCGATGTCGGGCTCGCTCAAGGGCCGGAAGGCGCCGCCGGCGAGGCCCGGGCGGATCGCCGGGGAAGCGCCCTTGTCCTGGCGCTGGGCGACGCGGGCCGCGCGGCCTCCGCCGCGACGGCCTGCCCGGCCGCCGCCACGCCCCGGTGGCTTGCGGCCCAGTTCGACTCCTCCAATCATGGGCGTTTTGGGCCTTCTCGCCATCGCGCGCCTCCCACGAAACAAGGAACA
>JAWWCG010000528.1:0-3296 GCA_033720555.1 Kiloniellales bacterium
ACAAGGGGCGCATTGTGGAGGAGGGCAGCCACGCTGTGCTGCTTCGCCGCGACGGTCTTTATGCCCGCCTCTGGGCCCGGCAGTCCGGCGGCTTCCTTGGGGTCGACCAAAAGCTCAGCGCCTAAGGATAAGGGCGAGAGGGCCGCCGGGGCCTGGCGTCAGCGGAAACCAATTCCCTGTTAATTCCCTGATACGCCATTTTATTTCCCTGATCCATAAAGTAGGGAATTCGGATAAAACCTCCAATGAACTCAGCAGTTTATAGGGCATTCAAAAGGGCATTTTGGGTCAGAATCTCGAAAATTCCCTGTTTTTTCCCTGCATAACAGGGAAATCAGCAGAGACGGGTTCGCTCGAGACTGCCCGCACCACCACCCAGTCCGCAGGTTTCCGAGATGCCGGAGACCGCGTCCCAAAAGCGCCCAGGTCTACGGATAGCGATTGGGGGCCATTCCAAACGCCTCAAAAGTCGATTTCGTCCCGTTCATAGCGACCTGTGCAGTCCCGTCCTCGAGATGCCGGCGATGTCTCGGCCCCGCCCCGTCGTGCCGGGTCATCGGCGGGCCCCGGCGCTCACACAGCGACGCCCCACCCGCGGGCCTCTTCGACCTCTTTCATGGGCCTCTTACCCGGCGCCAGGTCGCAGTCTTGCGGGATTTTCCGCCGCTGACGGTCCGATCGGGTCGCCCGTGACTATGCTCGAAGAACGCCCGTTCGGCGATCGATCCCGTCCATAGGGAACCAGGGCGGTGCCTCGGCGCTTATTTCCGAAGGGGCTGTCGCAGAAACGAATGAGTGATCCATTACGATGACGCGCGCGTAGCTTCCTTCAGGGACGCTGGGCGCGGATTTATGAAACGTTGAACACCGCCCAGCGCGGGGGACCGCGACCGGGCTCCGAACGCCGGGGTCGGTGCAGGAGGCCGAGGGGCCCATACCGGGCGTCAGGGGATTTCGTCTATCAAGAGGGGAACGACAGATGCATTTCGCACAGAAAATTGTCTTGGCGGCGGCGATCTTCGTGCTAGCCGCCTGTTCGTCCAACAGTTCCAGCGACAAGTCCGCCAAGAGGACGGAGATCAACAATGCGGCCGATGCCGCGTGGAGCGAGCTGGTGGCGGAAAATCCCGCGGCCAGGGACCTCGCCAAGGATGCCAAAGGCGTGGCCATCTTCCCGGACATCATAAAGGGCGGGCTCATCGTCGGCGGCGAGACCGGCGACGGCGTCCTGCGCGTCGGCGGCGACAACGCGGCCTATTACAATGTCTCGAGCGCCTCGATCGGACTTCAGATCGGCGGCCAGTCCTATTCCCAGGTGCTGATGTTTCTCACCGATGAGGCGCTTGCCAGTTTCCGGGCCAGCTCCGGCTGGGAGGCCGGCGTGGACGGCACCGTCGCGGTGATCGACAAGGGCGCGAGCGGCGATTTGGACACCTCCAACATCGCGGCGCCGGTCGTCGCCTTCATATTCGGCGAGGAAGGCCTGATGGGCGGCGTGAGCCTGGAAGGCTCGAAATACACCCGGCTCGATCTCTGAGGGAGGCGTCAAGCCTCGCGTCAGGATTCCGCGGATCGCCCGGCCGGGAACCGGGCTTGCGCAGCCGTTTCGCGTGACAGCCACCGCTAGGGGGAGAGGGGCATGGGACGTCGTTATCTCGTCGCAGCCGCCATGATTGCCGCTTTTGCCGCGGCGCCGACGGCGGCCCAGATCATTCCGGCAGAAGAATCCCTGTCCGGCGTCTATCCCGGAAAGGCCTATTCCCCCTACGCGGAGCGCGACTTCCCGGATCGGGTGTTTTGGGGCGACACGCACCTGCACACCCGACTGTCCGCCGATGCCGGCTTGTTCGGCAACACCCTCGGGCTGGCGGAGGCCTATCGCTTCGCGCGCGGCGAGCAGGTGACCGCCTCCACGGGCCAACCGGTCAAGCTGGCGCGGCCCCTGGACTGGCTGGTGATCGCCGACCACTCGGACATGATGGGGTTCTCCGAGGACATCGCCAAGGGCGCGCCCAATGTCCTCGCCTATCCCGAGGCCAGGAGTTGGTACGCGGGCCTGCAGGCTGGCGGCCAGAAGGCCGCCGACGCGGCGGTCGACCTGATCACCAAATTCGCCCAGCAGACCCTGCCCCAGGGGCTGGTCGACGAATATTCCCCGGGCGCGAAGGCCTACGCCTCGGTCTGGGAGCGCGTCATCAAGACGGCGGAGGAGTTCAACGAGCCCGGCCGCTTCACCACGATCATCGGGTTCGAGTGGACCTCGCTGGTGGCCGGCAACAACCTCCACCGCAACGTGCTGCTGCGCGATGGTGCCGAGCGGGCCGGGCAGGTCGTGCCCATGACGACGCAGCCGCCGATCGGCTCGACCGATCCCCTCGACCTTTATGAGTGGCTCGAAAACTACGAGAAGAAGACCGGCGGCTCGGCGCTGGCGATCGCGCACAACGGCAACCTCTCCAACGGCCTGATGTTTCCGGTCGATGCCCAGTACACCGGCCGCGCCATCGACGAGGCTTACGTGCAAGCGCGCGGCAAGTGGGAGCCGCTCTACGAGTGGACCCAGATCAAGGGCGACGGCGAAACGCATCCGCTCCTGTCGCCGGACGACGCCTTCGCCGACTACGAGACCTGGGACATCGGCAACCTCGACCTGACCGAGCTGAAAACGCCGGACATGCTGCCCTTCGAGTACGCCCGCGAGGCGCTGAAGAACGGCCTCGCGCTGCACCAGAGGCTGGGCACGAATCCCTACAAGTTCGGGGCGATCGGCTCGACCGACGCCCACACCTCGCTGTCGGCGATCGAGGAGGACAACTACTTCGGCAAGGCGACCAGCGCCGAGCCGTCGCGACATCGCATGGAGCACCCCTTCGTGAAGTCGAAGCTGGGCGCTTATCAGGGCTACCAGCTCGCCGCCGCCGGATGGACCGGCGTCTGGGCGACCGAAAACACCCGCCAGGCGATTTGGGACGCGATGGCCCGCAAGGAGGTCTATGCGACGACGGGGCCGCGCATGATCGTGCGCTTCTTCGGCGGCTGGGAGTTCACCGGCGAGGATATCAACAGCCGCCAGCCGGCGTTTCGCGGCTACGAGAAAGGCGTTCCCATGGGTGCCGATTTGCGCCCGCGCCCCGGCGCTGGGGGCGGTGGCGGTAGTGGCGGCGATGGCGCCCCCGGCTTCATGGTCTATGCGCTGCGCGATCCGATCGGCGCCAATCTCGACCGTATCCAGATCATCAAGGGTTGGCTGGACGCGGACGGCAACGCGCACGAAAAGGTCTATGACGTCGCCTGGT
>JAWWCG010000529.1:0-3291 GCA_033720555.1 Kiloniellales bacterium
CATTACGGCGAGACCGAGGAGCGGGCGATCTACGGCGAGACCAGCGAGGACGAAGCTCAGGCGCTGGAGGAGGAAGGGGTGAGCGTGCGCCGCATCCCCTGGCTGCCGCGCGAGAATTCTTAGAGCAGTATCCGACCAGATTGAACCACGCTGACGGTGCGATTTTGACCGGACGTTAGGAGCGAGGACGATGGACATGCCGACGCATATTCCCAGGGAATTTTCGCGACGAGCGACGCGACGTCCGGTCAAAAGCGCCCGTCCCCAAGGGGTTGGCCTGGGCTGGCGCTCCGCGTCGTTGCGGGGCTCGCCCGATGTCCCGGCATCGCGCTTCGCCCCGCGCCTAGCGGGCCCATCCAGCCCAGAGCCAACAGCGTTGATTCAATCTGGTCGGATACTGCTCTAAGAATTCTCGCGCGGCAGCCAGGGGATGCGGCGCACGCTCACCCCTTCCTCTTCCAGCGCCTGGGCTTCGTCCTCGCTGGTCTCGCCGTAGATCGCCCGCTCCTCGGTCTCGCCGTAATGGATCTTGCGCGCCTCCTCGGCGAAGGCCGGACCGACGTAATCGAAGTTGCTCTCGACCTGACGGCGCAGTTCCTGCAGCGCCCGGCGCACCTTGGCCGAGGCCTCGACCTCGCGCATGGCCTTGGTGGTGGCTCCACTGACCGCCCCCTGGCCCGCCTGGTTCGCCTGGTTCGTCTGGGCCGCCTGGGGGGCCGCCGGGCCGGCCTGGGTCGGCGTCGCCGCCGCCACCTCGCCGCGCGTCCGGTTGCGCCCGGCCGACTTGGTCACCCGCGGCGCCATGATCGCCTTCTCCACCTTCTTCGACCCGCACACCGGGCATTCGATCGCGGCGGCCTCGGCCTGGCTGTCGTAGGCGGCCGAATCCCGGAACCACGTCTCGAACAGGTGGTCCTTCGAGCATTTGAGGGTATAGAGGATCATGCGCGTTCACCCGCTGGCCCACCCCGGCGATGGTCCGCCGGGCATAAGATAAATGGCGACGACGCGGCGCCGTCACAAGAAGGCGCCGACGCCCCCGGCCCTGAATTAGGGGACATAGCGGCATTTTATGGCACAATGGATTAAAGCGCGCCAGGGACCGCGGCCCTCATGACCCACGACAGACTGACCGCCGTTTCGCCGTGGATTCTTCGCTTCGCGGACGACGTGGCCGCCGGCGGCCGGGTCTTGGACCTGGCCTGCGGCGCCGGCCGGCACGCCCGCTTCTTCCTCGAGCGCGGCTGCCGCGTCACGGCGATCGACCGCGATCTGTCGGCCCTGGCCGAGCTGCGCGGCGACCCGCGTCTCGAGTTGCTGGAAATCGACCTCGAGCAGGACGGCGCCCGCCCGCTGGCCGGGCGGAGCTTCGACGCGGTGGTGGTGGTCAACTACCTGCACCGGCCGCTGATGGCCGATATCGTCGCCGCCGTCGCGCCCGGCGGCCTCTTGCTGTACGAGACCTTCGCCGTCGGCAACGAGCGCTTCGGCCGGCCGCGCAACCCGGATTATCTGCTCGCCCCCGGCGAGCTGCTCGAGGCCGTGCGCGGCCGCTTGCGCGTGCTGGCCTACGAGGATCTGGTGCTCGGCCCGCCGCGCCCGGCCGCGGTCCAGCGCATCGCTGCCCGGAACATCGCCACCCCGAACATCGCGTCCCGGGGCGAGGCCGGCTAGGACGATCCAAGAGGTTGCACCGCGCCGGACCGCGCCGGACCGATCAGCGCTTTGGCTGGCCGCCGCGGCGATGCTAGGCTCCGGACATGCGGGTCAAAGCCATGCTGTTGGACCTGGAGGGGGTGCTCTACGAGGGCGACCGGCCGATCGCGGGCGCGACCCAAGCCGTGGCTCGACTGCGCGACATGGGCCTCGAGCTGCGCTATCTCACCAACACCACCACGCGCTCGCGCGCCGGCGTCGCCGAACGTCTCGAAGGCCTCGGCCTGACGCTGGGGCCGGAGACGCTGTTCACGCCGCTGGCCGCGGCGCGGCGTCTCTTGATGGAGAGCGGCGCGCGCCGCATCCGCCTGGCCGCGCCGCCGTCCGCGGCCGAGGACTTCGCGGGCCTCGAACTGGCCGCGTCCGGGCCGGTCGACGCCGTGGTGGTCGGCGATCTCTATAAGGCCTTCGACTGGGACCTGCTGAACGAACTCTTCGGCCTGCTGCGCGACGGCGCGCGCCTCATCGCCTTGCACAAGAACCGCTATTGCCGCCGCGAGGACGCCATCGGCTTGGACGTCGGCCCGTTCGTCGCCGCGCTCGAATACGCCGCCGATCTAGAGGCGGTGGTGGTCGGCAAGCCGTCGGCCGCGTTCTTTCAATTGGCGCTCGACGACATGGGCGTCGAGGCCGCCGCGAGCGTGATGGTGGGCGACGATATCGACGCCGACATCGCCGGCGCCCAGGGCGCCGGCCTCACGGCGGTCCAAGTGAGGACGGGCAAATACACCGACGCCGATCTCGAGCATGCCAAGGTGCGGCCCGATTTCCGCATCGACTCCATCGCCGCGCTGCCCGAGCTGCTCGGCGAACTGGCCTGAGCCCGGCGCGGCCCATCCGATCGCTTCGCCCGGGGGCCGCCGCGCCACGCGCCGTCGATGCAATCGCCGGCCTCGAAGGGAGCGAGACGGCATGTCAACAAGCGACGATAAGGCCTTGAGGCTCGTCGGCGTCGTGCGGCTTCGCCCGACGCAACGGCGCGTCGATTGCACCTCGTTGCACCTCGTTGCGCCCGCGCGCGCCGCGCGTCCGAGTCGCGGCGACTACTTTGCGTAAAGGATTTGTTAACGATTTTCTCATAGAGCACACAGTGCATCGGTGTCATGCAATCATTTCCCAACCAATCCAAGAGGTAAGGAACATGGCTAAGCGAACCATGTCGACGCGCCGGACAGCGTCCAGGGCTAAAGCGTCGAGTGCAATGAAATGCCTGTCGACCGCCCAGTTCCAGAAATTGATGAAGGACCTGATGGCCGCGGCAAAGGAACTTCGAGCCGCTGAGAAAGCTCTCAAGGCGGCGCAGGCCATGGCGAAGGCATCCACCACGAAATCGGTTGCCAAGCCGGCAAGCAAGAGCACCGCGAAGAAGAAGACAGCGAAGAAGGTCGCGCGCAAGGCAGCGCCGAAGAAGACCGTAAGGAAGGTCAAGGCCAAGAAGGCGGCGCCGAAGAAGACTGCGCGCAAGACCGCGGCCAAGAAGGCGGCGCCGAAGAAGACCGCGCGCAAGACCACGGCCAAGAAGGCGGCGCCGAAGAAGGCCGCACGCAAGACCACGGCCAAGAAGGCGGCGCCGAA
>JAWWCG010000530.1:0-3275 GCA_033720555.1 Kiloniellales bacterium
GCCTCGCCGTCGCCGTCCGCACCGCGGCCCGCGTCGGCCAGGTGGCGGACGCCGTGCCAGAGCTGGCGCGGGCTGATCTCGCCGAAGTGGAGATGGGCCGACAAGCTCGAGGTGCCGTCCCGGTCGGGCCGGTCGCGGTCGTGGGCGTAGCCGGCGAGCCGCTCGTCCAGGAAGGCCTCGAGGCGCGCCTTCGCGCCCGCGCCGCCGGGCCGCCAGCGGGCGCGGAGGCCCTGGGCCCAGTCCGGCGCCGTCGGGCGCAGGCGCCAGTCCTCGAGCCGCTCGCTGTCGGGCCAGGCCACCGGCGCGGGGATCCGCGCCGGGGCGGCCAAGGGCGCGCGCGGGGCGGCCGCCGCCAGGCAGGCCCGGTAGAACGGCGTGAACACCCGGAACGGATCGCCCGCTTTGGTGCGCACCGCCTCGGGCTCGAACAACAGGCCGCCGCCGAAGCGCCGGCAGGCGAGCCCGCGCCCGTCCCACGCCTCGGCGAGGGCCCGCTCCTCGGCCGCGTGGGCCGGCTCGTAGCGGCGGGTGAAGACCATCCCGCCGGCCCCGGTTTCCGCGACTAGGGCGCCGAGCGCGTCGGCCGCCCTGCCTCGGCGCAGGATCAGACGGCTCCCCCGGGCGCGCAGCTCGCCGTCCAGGGCCGCCAGGCTGCCGGCCAGCCACCAGCGGCTGGCGCCCCCCGGCCGCCAACCGCCGGGCGTCGCGTCGTCGAGCACGAACAGCGGCAGGACCGGCGCGCCGGACTCGACCGCCGCCGTCAGCGCCGGGTGGTCGGCGACCCGCAGGTCCTGGCGGTACCAGAGAATGACGGGCCGCCGGCTGCTCGAAAGAGACATGGTCTCGATACGCGCCTCGGCGGCGTTCGGATCGCCCCGGGGCAGGCTTGATTCGGCGTCGCGGGTCCCTCACGTTTCGAGGGTCGGCTCGACCGCCGCCGACGGCGGGGCGCGGACCCCGGGCGACAGGGAAGGCGTGGGTTTTGCCGGAAGCGTACGACAGCTTGCCAGCCCCGTTCAGGGCCTATGTGGACGCGCTGCTCGAGCACGCCCAAAGCGCCCTCTGGCCGGAGCGCCGGGCCGCCCTGGAGAGCTTCTACCGCGGCGTCGCCCGGAGCTCGCCGGCCGACCTGCGGGCCGCGGCCGTGGCCCTCGGCCTCGGCGCCGGGGCCGAGGCGGCGACGGCCGAGCTGATCTTCAGCCGGGTCCTGACCGCCTACCTCGCGGGTCTGGGCGAGGCCGAGGTGACCAACCCGGACCAGGCCGAGATCTACCGCCTCTCCCTCGACCCGGACCACTTGGCGTTGGCCGAGCGCTGGCGGGACAGCCGGGCAGATACCAGTCCGGATCGCTGACAGCCGACCCACCGTACTCACCCACCAACGCATCCACACGCGATAACCTGAATATCAAACCTGAGCAAAGGCAGTACAGATTTGCCGACGGGCCTGAAGTCACGGCCCAACGGCCTCGGGAGCCTGGCAATCGTTAGGAAGCATGAATCTGACACTCATGCCTCGTCAGACCATTTTCTTGCTCATTTTCTCGTTCTCCCAGTTGTCCGGTAGAGTTATAACCCACTACTGTTGCAACTTTTCCGAATGTGCAGGAGTTCGCACAGTGGCCTATGCAGAAAGCATGAGAGGTTCGATCAGGTTTAATATCAGAACAAGTGGGGGAAGCTTTTGGATCTAATTACGCGCGTAGAGGTTGCATATTTTCGATCGATATACAAAGCACGCCTCGATGGCCTAGGAGGTACCAATGTGCTGTTCGGACGCAATGACTCTGGAAAAAGCAATGTCCTTCGCGCTCTGAATCTGTTCTTCAACAACGAGACAAACCCTGGTCTCAAGTTCGACTTTGATCGAGACTTTTGTCATGCTCGGGTTGCAGAAGCTGATCCTGCCCGAGACATTCGCAAGTTTGTATACGTGAAGCTTTGGATTTCGACGCCAAGGTCTTGGCGAGCTTCCCTTGGCGAGAAATTCTGGGTCAAGAAACAGTGGAGTACGACGCGCGAATCGGAGCCGCACCTAGAGTCCTCTATAAGTGAGCGAAGATTACAACAATACTTAACGCGTTTTCTGAATAAAGTCAGGTTCCATTATGTTCCAGCAATCAAAGATCGCAGAATTTTTGAGCATCTACTTGGAGAAATTTACAAGGTTGTTGCAAGCCATCAAGAGTTCTCCGAATCTCTTTTAGATTTCACAGCAGCATTGAGAGAGCGTACTGGTGACCTCACAGCTGGCTTGTTAGACGACCTTGGAATCAACAGTGTCATTTCGCCACCAGATGATCTTACCGATCTCTTCCGCTCACTCGACTTCGAGACCAGTATTCAAGAAGGCGACTCCTACAACCTGACACTTCAACGCGGTGATGGGATTCAAGTGAGACACATACCAGCGATCTTAGCTTTTCTAACGGATCGAAGTCCTGAGGACTATCATATCTGGGGATTCGAGGAGCCGGAGAACTCGCTTGAACTCGCCAATGCCATTGAAGAAGCCAATATTTTCTGCGAATACGGTAACGAAAATAACAAGCAGATTTTCATTACTAGTCACAGTCCCGCCTTCTTTGCCTTGGATGACCCCAAAGTGGCACGCCACTTTGTCTCTCGTAGCGAGCAGCATGGCGAGCGCCTCACGTCGAAGCTTCAACGGATTAAATCCGATGACGAGAGTGCTCCGAGCGAACTCATGGGCGAAACGCCACATTTGCCAGTAATCAGCTCCTATCTTCGCGAAGCGAACGCGCGTATTGAGGCGCTCAAAGAAGCGGGCGATGAACTTGCTATAGAATTGCAAAATAGAAATATTTCTCTTCTTTTTGTTGAAGGAGAGTCTGATGAGATTGTCATTGGTGCAGCTTGGGATCTGATTTTAAATGTAGATCGTCCTTTCGAGTTCGAGGCTGCCGAGGGTACCACTAAAATGGAGGGCCTTGGCAAAGACGGACGAGTCATCAATCGTCTCGCTCCCGGACGCACTGTTCTTGCCGTCGTAGATAATGATTCGGCGGGGCGCGACCTCTATAAGAATAAGCGGCTTGGCTGATCTGCCCCCAGGTTCAGTACCACTGGCTAGTTTAGACTGCCCGGCTCGCTCGGTCGCAATGCGCGGGCAAAGAAATGCGGCCGCGCGGCGTTGCCTGCCCGTCAGGCTTGGTGCGCGCTGATGCCGCCGCTCGGCGCCAACCTCTCCTTCTATTTCGCGCTCATGATGTGGGTGACGCTCGCGACCGGGATCAACTTCATCGCCGGTTTCA
>JAWWCG010000531.1:0-3268 GCA_033720555.1 Kiloniellales bacterium
CTGATTTTGCGGCGCCGGGCGGGCGATCGCGGAGGGGAGGGCGGCCGTGGCACAAGAGGCTGGCAGCGGGTTTCCGAGCGAGGCGCGGGTGGTGATCGTCGGCGGCGGCATCGTCGGCTGCTCGATCGCCTATCACCTCGCCAAGCTGGGCTGGTCGGACGTCGTCCTGCTGGAGCGCAAGCAGCTCACCTGCGGCACCACCTGGCACGCCGCCGGCCTGGTGGGCCAGTTGCGCGCGACGCTCAACCTGATCAAGCTGGCGGTCTACACCACCGATCTCTACAGCCGGCTCGAGGCCGAGACCGGCCAGGCCACCGGCTTCAAGCAGAACGGCAGTCTCGGCGTCGCCACCACCGACGAGCGCTTCGAGGAGCTGAAGCGCGGCGCCTCGATGGCTCGCATGGCCGGTCTCGAGGTGCAGGTCATCACGCCGGCCGAGGCGCGCGAGCTCTACCCGCTGCTCAACGTCGAGGACGTGGTCGGCGCGGTCTTCCTGCCCAACGACGGCCAGACCAACCCGATCGACACCGCCATGGCGCTCGCCAAGGGCGCGCGCGCCGGCGGCGCCCGGATCTTCGAGGACACCAAGGTGACCGCCGTCCACAGCGCGGCCGGGCCGAGCGGGCGGCGGGTGACCGGCGTGGCGACCGACAAGGGCGACATCAAGGCCGACTTCGTCGTCAACTGCGCCGGCATGTGGGCGCGCGAGGTGGGCCTCTTGTGCGGCGTCAAGGTGCCGCTGCATGCCTGCGAGCACTACTACATCCTGACCGACCCCATGCCGGACGTGCCGGCCAACCTGCCGGTGCTGCGCGACCCGGACGGCTGCGCCTACTACAAGGAGGACGCCGGCAAGATCCTCTTGGGCGCCTTCGAGGGCAACGCCCGGGCCTGGCAGGTGGACCGCATCCCCGAGGACTTCAGCTTCGACGAGCTGCCGGGCGACATGGACCATTTCATGCCGGTGCTGGAAGGCGCCATGCACCGGGTGCCGGCCCTGCAGCAGGTCGGCCTGCGCAAGTTCTTCTGCGGCCCCGAGAGCTTCACCCCCGACGTGCGCTACCACCTGGGCGAGGCGCCGGAACTGCGCAACTTCTTCGTCGCCGCCGGCTTCAACTCGATCGGCATCCAGTCGGCGGGCGGCGCCGGCAAGGTGATCTCGGAATGGATCGTCGAGGGCCATCCGCCGATGGATGTGGCCGACGTCGACATCCGCCGGGTGATCCCGTTCCAGAACAGCGCCCGCTACCTGCGCGCGCGGGCGCCGGAGTCCCTCGGCAAGCTCTACGCCATGCATTGGCCCTACGACCAGCCGGAGACCGGGCGCGGCGTGCGCACCTCGCCGCTGCACGAGCGCCTGGCGGCGCGCGGCGCCTGCTTCGGCGAGGCGGCCGGCTGGGAGCGGGCCAACTGGTTCGCTCCTGAGGGCGTCGAGCCCAGGTACGAGTACAGCTACAAGCGTCAGAACTGGTTCCCCTACGCCGCCGCCGAGCACGCGGCGGTGCGCGAGGCGGTCGCCCTGTTCGACATGACCTCCTTCGCCAAGTTCCTGGTCGAGGGGCCGGACGCGGAGGCGGTGCTGCAGCGCGTCTCGGCGAACGACGTAGCGGTGGCGCCGGGCAAGGTGGTCTACACCCAGTGGCTGAACCCGCGCGGCGGCATCGAGGCCGACCTGACGGTGACCCGCCTCGCCGAGGACAGCTACCTGGTGGTGACCGCCGGCGCGGCGGCGACCCGCGACTGGACCTGGCTCGCCCGCCACGTCCCCGAGGGCGCGCGCTGCCGCCTCGCCGACGTGACCTCGGGCCTGGCGGTCTTGAGCGTGATGGGGCCCAACAGCCGCGACCTCCTGTCGCGCGTGAGCGACGCCGACCTCTCGAACGCGGCCTTTCCCTTCGGGACCGCCCGGGAGATCGAGATCGGCTACGCGCCGGTGCGCGCGCTGCGCGTCACCTACGTCGGCGAGCTGGGCTGGGAGCTTTACGTGCCCAGCGAGTTCGCGGTCCACGTCTTCGACACGCTCGCGGCGGAGGGCGACAGCCTCGGCCTCAAGCTCGCCGGCCTGCACGTGCTCGATTCCTGCCGCCTCGAGAAGGCGTTCCGCCACTGGGGCCACGACATCACCGACGAGGACACGCCGCTGGAGGCCGGGCTCGGCTTCGCCGTGCGGCTCGACAAGAACGCCGACTTCATCGGCCGCGACGCCGTCCTGCGCCAGAAGGAGGCGGGCAGGCTCACCCGGCGCCTGGTCCAGTTCGCCTTGGAGGACCCCGAGCCGCTGCTCTATCACAACGAGCCGATCTACCGCGACGGTGAAGCGGTCGGCTATCTCACCTCCGGCAACTACGGCCACCACCTCGGCCGCGCCGTCGGCCTGGGCTACGTGGCCTGCGAGGACGGGGTCACGGCCGATTGGATCGACGCCGGGGCTTTCGAGATCGAGGTCGCCTGCGAGCGCTTCCCGGCCCGGGCCAGCCTGAAACCCCTGTACGACCCCAAGGCCGAGCGGACGAAGGCCTAGCCGACGCGCGTTCCGCGAGCCGGCAAATCAGTCGCCCAAGAGCGCGCGGTAGCGGGCCAGGCTGTCGGCCGGCCAGAGCTCAGTGCGGTCGTAGTAGGCCTCGAAGGCCGGCGTCTGCGGCGGCAGCACGACCCAGGGCTGCTTCGAGGCGGTGAAGATGTGGACGTCGGGCGGCAGGCGGTCCGGGTCGTCGAGGGTGCCGACGCGCACGAAGGCGAGTTTGTCGCCGGCCCCGGCGTAGTGGCTCCAGAGGGCGACGCGGCAGCGCGGGCAGCGCGCGATCTTCTGGCCCTTGCCGCTGTTGGAGGGCGTGTCGATCGTCTCGGGCGCGCCCGTCAGCACCTCGAGCCGGTCGGTTTCGATCATGGCGTTGAGCGCGAAGGCGGCGCCGGTCTCCCGCTGGCACCAGCGGCAATGGCAGCAATGGACGAACAGCGGCCGGCCGGTCATGCGGTAGCGGACGGCGCCGCAGGTGCAGCCGCCGTCGGGCGCCAGGCCGGTTTGCTCGCTCATGGCCACCGTCTCCGCCGATCTCCGCCGATCTGTCTATCAGCCGATCAGCCTAGAGCATTTTCCGCTCACGTGGAATCGCACCGGCCCGCACCCCCGCCCGGCCACCCATGCCATCGTATGCTAGGGTCCGGACTCATAACCAGTAGATGACGGCGGCAGCAAGAGCGATCGCAGCTAGGAAGTTAGTGGCGATTTTGTCATAGCGTGTAGCAATGCGGCGAAAGTCCTTTATCC
>JAWWCG010000532.1:0-3267 GCA_033720555.1 Kiloniellales bacterium
ACGGCGGCACACGCCTGATCGAGCAAGCGGTTAGGCTTGGTGCCAGAGGGTGCCCCGGTGGGCCCACAGGATCGACGCATGCGTCGATCCCACGCGCCGCTCCGCTTGCGCGCGATGGCGCTGCGCGGCGCGCGGGTCCCTCCAATGGACAAACGGGTCAACCCCCAATCGCCCAGGCCCCCGCCAAAAGGGTGCGGAAATTTACTTCGCCCATTCTGCGGAGAATTACTCCGTCGGTGACAGCCAGCGCGGTCAATTCAGAAGGCTACCGGGAGATTTTGGAGATCTGCGAGGGCGCCAAAGAGGACAAGTCAGGCTGGTCGGCCTTCCTGCGCCACTTGGTGGACCGGGGGCTGTCGGGTGTGCAACTGATCATCTCGGACGTCTGCCGGGGCCTTGTCGAGAGCATCGCGGACTACCTGCCTGAGGCCCTCTGGCAGCGTTGCATGGTCCACTTCTACCGCAATGTCTTCAGCCATGTGCCCTCAACCAAGGTCCGCGAGGTCGCCCACATGCTGAAGGCGATTCATGCCCAGGAGAGCCGTCCGGCGGCCCAGGAGAAGGCCGAAGCCGTGATCGCCGAGCTGTACCGCCAGAAGACGACCAGGGCGGCGGAGCTGGTCGCGGACAGCATCGGCGAAACGCTGACCTTCTACGCTTTCCCGGATGGTTACGATGTAAGCGTCAGCCGGACCCCACGTTGATCTTCGGCCTGGAGGTAGTCATACGACCGGTCTTATGACTGGGTCTTTCGATCGGATCGAGGTGATCACCGGCGTTGCCCGGCGGCGGCGGTGGAGTGTCGAGGAGAAGCGTCGGATTGTGGCCGAGAGCCTGACATCGGGTTTCTCGGTGTCGGCGGTGGCGCAGCGTCACGGGCTTCGTCCCAATCAGCTGTTCCAATGGCGGAAGCTGGCGCGAGAGGGCGCGTTCGGCCTTTCCGGCGACCCCGTGGCGTCGTTTGCGCCGGTGCATTTGGTGTCGGGGTCGGCGGCAGGGGGTTGGCCGCAGGCGGCGTCTGCGCAGACCGGACCAGCCGGCGTCTCCGGGTCGCCGGTGGAGATCATCCTCGCCAACGGCTGCCGGTTACGGGTGGCGGCGGATATCGAGGCATCGGCGCTGCATCGGCTGGTGGCGACGGTGAAGGCGGCGGGCGGATGACGCTGTCGGTGGCGGGCGGCACCCGCATCTACCTGGCACTGGCGCCGACCGACATGCGCAAGGGGTTCGACGGCCTTGCCGCCCAGGTGAGCCACGTGCTGCGCCGGGATCCGTTCTCGGGGCAGCTGTTTTTGTTCCGCGGCAAGCGGGGCGACCGGCTGAAGGCGCTCTATTGGGACGGCAGCGGTCTGTGCCTGTTCGCCAAGCGGCTGGAGCGCGGGCGATTCGTCTGGCCGCGGGTCTCTGAAGGGGCGGTGACGCTGACGCCGGCGCAGTTGGCGATGCTGATCGAGGGGATGGACTGGCGCCGGGCCGTTGTTTTCGAGGACTTGCCAGCGCCTACCTCGGTCTGATCGAAGCCGCTGACTCGGCTATCTTTTTTGCTGGATCGGCGGACACCGGTGCGCTATCGGGGGGCATGCGTCTCGACCTCTCGCGGCTGCCGACCGACCCGATCCTGCTGCACGCTATTGTGCGCGATCTGGCCGACGTTCTGGAGCACCGCGACGCCGAGATCGAGACGCTGCGGCGGCTGGTGAAGACCATGCAGCGGCGCCAGTTCGGGCGGTCGTCGGAGAAGCGGGATCCGGACCAGCTGGCCCTCGGCCTGGAGGCGATCGAGGAACAGATCGGGGCCGTTGACGCCGAGACCCCGGCATCGGTGTCGCCGGCCGACGAAGCCAAGACGCCGCGCCGCAAGCCGCTTCCCGCGCACCTTCCGCGCGAAGAGAAGCGCCACGAGCCCGAGGGGTGCGCGTGCCCTTCGTGCGGCGGCGCGCTGCACGCGATCGGCGAGGACGTCAGCGAGGTTCTCGACTACGTGCCGGCGCGGTTCAAGGTGATCCGCCACGTCCGCCCGCGGTTTGCCTGCCGGGCGTGCGAGACCGTTCACCAGATGCCGATGCCGTCGCTTCCCATCGAGCGCGGCCGGCCCGGCCCCGGCTTGTTGGCGCAGGTGCTCACTGCCAAATACTGCGACCATCTGCCGCTGTACCGGCAGGCGGCGATCTACGCCCGCGACGGCGTCGACCTCGACCGCTCGACGCTGGCCGACTGGGTCGGACGTGTCAGTTGGTTGTTGCGGCCGCTGGCCGAACGGCTGGCGGCCCACGTCTTTGCCGGGAGCAAGGTGCATGCCGATGATACGCCGGTGCCGGTGCTGGACCCTGGCCGCGGCAAAACCAAGACCGGGCGGTTGTGGGTCTATGTCCGTGACGACCGACCGTGCGGCGATCGCGACCCGCCGGCGGCGGCATTCTTCTATTCGCCGGACCGCAAGGGCGAACGCCCGGCCGACCACCTCGCCACCTTCTCGAGCTTCCTGCAGGCCGACGCCTATGCCGGGTTCGACAGGCTGTACGGTGCGCGCATCACCGAGGTCGGCTGTTGGGCGCATGCCCGGCGCAAGGTCTTCGAGGTGCACGAGAGCACCCAGTCGTCGATCGCCGCCGAGGCGCTGAGGCGGATCGGCGCGCTCTACGCGATCGAGGCCACCATCCGCGGCCGGCCGCCCGAGGTCCGCCTCGCGGCGCGCCGTCGCCAGGCGCGCCCGCGGCTCGACGCCTTCCGCGTCTGGCTCGACGCCCAGCTCGCCAAGCTGCCGCCGAAGGGCGGGCTCGCCAAGGCGTTCCGCTACATTCTTAGCAACTGGGCGGCGCTCATCCGCTACGCCGGCGACGGCCGCCTGGAGATCGACAACAACCGCGCCGAGAACACGCTCCGCGGCGTCGCCCTCGGCCGCAAGAACTGGCTGTTCGCCGGTTCCGACAACGGCGGCGAGCGCGCCGCCCTGATCTACACCCTGATCGAGACCTGCAAGCTCAACGGCATCGACCCGTTCGCCTACTTGCACGACGTCCTCGCCCGCATCGCCGACCACCCGATCAGGCGCATCGACGAACTCCTGCCCTGGCACTGGGTTGCCAACACCGATCTCGCCGTCGCAGCGTAATCAGGCAAAAATCACGCCAACCCCGCCAGGGCCGGCACCAAACGCTTACGTTGGAAGGTGTGACTCTCCCGTTAATTCGCGCGCACTCAGTGGGTGAGCGTCGACAATTGGGGGCTCAAGCCCACCAGGGGTCGCCGGCTGAGGGATCATCAGCT
>JAWWCG010000533.1:0-3261 GCA_033720555.1 Kiloniellales bacterium
GGGTGCGGTACTCGTAGGACAGCTCGGCGATCCGCCGCGACGGGAACTGGGCCATCAGCACGGCGATCTCGAGGCTCACCGTCCACAGCCGCACCGCGTGCTCGTAGCCGGCGATGTCGAAGCCGCCGTCCTTGGCGCGGAAGGCCATGAGGTTGAGCGAGGCCAGGTTGCAGGCGGTGTCGTCGAGGAACATGTACTCCGAGCAGGGGTTGGACGCGTTGATCCGGCCCGAGGTCGGACAGGTGTGCCACTCGTTGATGGTGGTGTCGAACTGCACGCCGGGGTCGGCGCAGGCCCAGGCGGCGTAGGCGATGTCGTCCCACAGGCCGCGCGCCGGCAGGCTGTCGGCGACCGCGCCGTCGGTGCGCCGGGTGAGCTGCCAGTCCTCGTCCTGCAGCACCGCCTCGATGAAGGCGTTGGGCACGCGCACCGAGTTGTTGGAGTTCTGGCCCGAGACGGTCAGATAGGCGTCGGAATCCCAGTCGGTGTCGTAGACCTTGAACTCGATGGTGCGGTAGCCCTGGCCGGCGAACTGAATCACCCGCTGAATGTAGTTGTCCGGGATCATCGCCGCGCGGGCGGCGCGCACAGCGGCTTTCAGCGCCGCGTTGGCCTTGGGCTCGAGCGGCTCGGCCACGCCCGCCGCCGCGCCCTCGTGGCAGGCGCGCATGATCGCATTGAGGTGGCTGTTGCACAGCTTCGAGCCGGTCACCAGGGCGGCGACCTTCTGCTCCTCCACCACCTTCCAGGCGATGTAGTCGGCGATGTCCGGGTGGTCGATGTCGACGCACACCATCTTGGCCGCCCGCCGGGTGGTGCCGCCGGACTTGATCGCGCCGGCCGCCCGGTCGCCGATCTTGAGGAAGCTCATCAGGCCGGAGGACTTGCCGCCGCCGGACAGGCTCTCGCCCGCCCCGCGCAGGCGCGAGAAGTTGGTGCCGGTGCCCGAGCCGTACTTGAAGAGGCGCGCCTCGCGCACCCAGAGGTCCATGATGCCGTCTTCGTTGACCAGGTCGTCCTCGACCGACTGGATGAAGCAGGCGTGGGGCTGCGGGCGCTCGTAGGCGCTCGACGCGCGCACCGCCTGGCCGGTCGTGTGGTCGACGTAGTAGTGGCCCTGGCTCGGCCCGTCGATGCCGTAGGCCCAGTGGAGGCCGGTGTTGAACCATTGCGGCGAGTTGGGCGCGCCCATCTGGCGGGCCAGCATGTAGCGCATCTCGTCGTAGTAGGCCCGGGCGTCGTCCTCGCCGTCGAAATAGCCGCCCTTCCAGCCCCAGTAGGTCCAGGTGCCGGCCAGTCGGTGGAAGACCTGCTTGGCACTGGTCTCGCCGCCGCTCCGCTCGTCTTCCGGCAGGTTCGACAGGGCGTCGTCGTCCGGCACCGAACGCCAGAGCCATGAGGGCACGTCGTTCTCCTCGACGCGCTTCAGGCGATGCGGGACGCCACGCTTGCGGAAGTATTTCTGGGCCAGGATATCGCACGCGACCTGGCTCCAGCCGGCCGGCACCTCGACCTCCTCGGACTTGAACACCAGGGAGCCGTCGGGATTGCGAATCTCACTGGAGGTCCGCCGGAACTCGATCTTGTGGTAAACGTCTTGGCCGGCGTCGGTAAAACGGCGTGAGATGCGCATACGATCGTTCTCCCCTCTCACACGTGTGCTTGGTCGTTGCCCTGCGCGCGGGGAAGGCGGCGCCACTCCAAGCCGACGGTGCCAAAGCGCCGCCGGTGGCCCACCCCCCGAACCGTCCGTCCTGGACTGGCCAGCGGGACGACAGCCCCCGATCCGGCCCACATCTTGTTTGGATGGTGGAGTTAATCACAACATTTTGTGGGCAGCAATAGATAGGGTGAAACTTTCTCGAAAGCCGCTAAATCCGGGGGATTGCGTGCGACCGACCGCGGCGCCCAGGCGGCGACTCCTGGCGAGGCGGGAACCGGTGCGCCGTCGGCCCGCGCCGCCGCTCCCGGAAAGGCCTCTGGAATCGCTCGCGCGGCGCCCGCCTCACGCCGGCGTCAGACCGGCTCGGCGAGCGGCAGGTTGACCAGCAGGTTCTGGGGCTTCACCCGCAGGCGCGAGTCCTCGGTCATCGCCATGGCGAGGTAGACCGGCCGGCCGGCGATGTCGGCGCGCATGACCTGGGGGTCGCGGAACTCCAGGCGGAACAGCGACAGCAGCCGGGCCATGCGGGCCTCGTCCACCTCGGCGCCGGTGTAGAGGTCGTTGAGCAGCTTGGTGCCCTCGGCGTCGAGCCCGACGTGCCACACCCAGCGCTCGTCGCGGATCCGCTGCACCGGCTGGATGGCGACCTCGACGGCGAGGAAATGCCGCACCCAGGCCTCGAGCACCCGGCAGAGCGCGTCGAGCCCGCCGCCGGCGAAGCCGAGGTTGAGCACCGTGTCGTAGGCCCGCTCGCGCGTCCAGTAGGCCTCGGGATTGCGCTCGTCCAGCACCTCCAGCTCGACGCTGCGCAAGGGGGTCTGGGCCTCGGCGATCAACTGGCCGAGGGCGCCGAAGCCGCCGGTGGCGGCGTACATCTCCACCGTCTCGGCGTCGGCCGCCAGGACGTTGCCGTCCTGAACGGTGACCCGCTGCTCGCGGAACAGGAGCTCGCCCGCCCGGGCGCGCAGTCCGTCCTCGGTGCCGTCGAGGACATGGCGCAGGATGACGTGGACCATGTGGTCGAGGAACAGGGGCGGCGGCGGGGAGGGCGGCTGCGGCGCGCCCGCCTTTGCGGTGAAGCAGGCGAGATAGCAGGACTCGATGTCCTCGGCCGCCAGCAGGCGGTCGCGGAAGCCGAGCACGACCCGGTAGTTGTCGCGGGCGTCCGGGTCCGCGAGCGCCGCCAGCTCGGACTCGCCGACCGCGCGGCGGGGCGCCGCCATGAGGCTCTCGTGCAGGGCCCGCTCGGCAGCGCAGGAGTCCTCGACCGGGCGGACCTCCGGGCGCAGGAAATAGGCGCGCAGGAAATCGTCGCTCACCGCCAGGCGGCCCTCGGCGGTGGCCGCCAGCAGGCGATAGCCGGAATCGCGCCAGAACTCCCTCATCGCGCTCTCATCGCGCCCTCATCGCGCCCGAAAATCCTCCATGCTTTCGGCCGTCTATATCCCAGGCCGGCGGGCCGCTGCCAAGCCCCGTCTACACTCCGTCCAAGCCCCGTCCAAGCCCGGGCGATGCCGCCGCCGCGCCCCGCCCCCGGGCGGCCTTGCACGCCTGGACGGCGCGCCGCCGAGGTGCAATAGTCGCCGCGCCGAGGCCGA
>JAWWCG010000534.1:0-3260 GCA_033720555.1 Kiloniellales bacterium
CGACCAGCAGCAGCCGGCGCAGCAGGATGAAGGTGGGAATCTCCTGCTCGTCGGCCCGGGGCAGGTCGAGCACCTTGCGGTAGCCCTTGACCCAGGCGTCGACCAGGTCGGGGACGTCCGGGCGGTGCTCGATGAAGCTCAAGGCGGTGCCCAGGTCGTACATGAACCAGCCCAGGCCGCAATCGTCGAAGTCGATCACCCGGGTGCCGTTCTCGTCGACCAGTAGGTTGGCGAGGCGCAAGTCGGCGTGGATGACGCCGAAGCGCGCGGGCTCGCGGCCGTAGGCCTCAAGGCGCCGCGCGATGGCGGCCGACAGGCGCTCGAACAGGGCGATCTTTTCGGCGTCGAGGCCCATGCCGTCCTGCCAGCGCCCCCAGTAGGGCCGCTCGCCCAGCATGTGGTCGTAGACCCAGATCAGGCGCTCGAAGTCGTCCGGCCGGCGCCAGCCCTTGGAGTGCTTGTGGATCCGGCCGGAGATCTCACCCAGCTCCTCGAACGGCGCGATCAGGTCGCCCGCCTCGTCCGGCTCGTGGCCGGCGAGCCATTCGAACAGCACGCAGTGGCGCGGGCGCGGCACGCCGGCGTTGGCGACGTCCTGGATCGCCGCGCCGTCCTTGCCGGCCACCGGGACCGGCGTCGGCACGCCCGCCTCCTCGCGCAGCGCCTTCATCCAGGCGAGCTCGCAGCCGATGCCGTTTCTGGTGTGATAGTCCTCGCGGTGGACCCTGAGCGCCCAGCGACCGCCGCTCGCCGGCGCGTCGACCCGGTAGGTCATGTTTTCCGAATAGTTGATCAGGCTGACCCGCGAGTCCTCCGGCAGGTCGTAGGCGCCGAGGGCGTCCTGGGCGAGGGCGCCGATCCGCTCCAGTTGCGCCTCGGGGCTGAGCTCGTCGAAGGATCGCATGGCGGCGCCGGGCCTCCTTCCTCGCGGTCGTGCGTCCAGCGCCGGCCTCAGGCGGCGCGCCGCGCCCCGCCGAAAGCCGCGCTGCGGGCCTGGCCGACGGCGGTCTCCAGCCGGTTCAGGACCTCCTCGCAGAGGAACCTGTCGTAGAGGATTCCCGGCTTGAACTGCAAGACCCTGGGGTCGAGGGTCGAGAAGATCGCCCAGACGCCGTTGTCGTAGAGCGCCTTCATGACGTGCATGGCGCCCTTCTCGTGGTTGAACTCCAGGCCCATGACCACGCCGCGCTGGCGGATGCCGACGAAGAAGTCGGGGTACTGGGCCTGGATCCGCCTGAGGCCCTGGCGCATGAACTGGGCGATGTAGTGGACGATCGAGCGGGTCTCCGGGCGCTGGCAGATCTCGATCACCTTGAGCGCCGCCAGGCAGCCGAGCTCCGCCCCGCCGAACGACGACATGTGGCCGAAGCCGTCCTCCTTGAGCCAGGCCGCGGCCCGCTCGCTCGCCACCACGGCGGCGATCGGATAGATGCCGCCGGAAAGCCCCTTGCCGGTCACCAGGATGTCGGGCACCACGCCGTAGGTCTCGATGCCCCACATCTCGCCGCAGCGCATCAGGCCGGTCTGCACCTCGTCGGCGATGTAGAGCGTGCCGGCCTTCTCGCAGGCCCGCTTGATCGCCTGGAGATAGCCCTCCCGGGGCATGGGAAAGCCGTAGGTGGCGGGGATCGTCTCCATGATGACGCAGGCCGCGTCGCCGACGCGGATCTCCCGCTCCATCGCCTCCAGGTCGTTGAACGGCACCTGGACGATCTCGCGCGGGTCGCCCTCGCTGAGGAACAGCTTGGAGAAGCGCTGGTCGCCGGTCTGCACGGCGAGGCCGGTGTGGCCGTGATAGCAGCGCTGGATCGAGATGATCTTGCGGCGCTGGGTGGCGTGGCGGGCGCTCTTCAGCGCGATGTCGATCGCCTCGCCGCCGCCGCTGCCGTAGATCGAGTAGTGCAGGCCCGGCGGCGTGACCTCGGCCAGCTTCTCCGCCAGCTTGGTGCGCATCAGCGAGGGGAAGTGGTGGTTGCCGATGTCGAAATGGTCCATGCCCTCGCGCACCGCTTGGACCACCTCGGGGTTGCGGTGGCCGACGTTGTAGGTGCCGCCGTTGAGATGGACGTCGATCAGGCGCTTGCCGTCCATGTCGTAGAGGAAGTAGCCCTCGCGGCGGTCGATCACCAGGTCGACGCCGAAGCGCTGCCAGTCCGCGGTCTTGCCGGGGTTCCAGTATTCCTTGGACCGCTCCAGGAAGTCGTCCTTCGCCTGACTCATGGCCCTCTCCGCCGCATGGTCCGCTCCCGCGCCTTGGCCCCGGGTTCGAGCCTAGGCTAGGGGGCGGGGCGCCGGGCGGCTTGACACGAAAGGCCCGTTTGTTGACATCCGTCGAGCGGGCCCCCGTGCGGGGCCCGAATCAAGGGCAGAGGAGGCGGCGTCATGCGACTGAAGGACAAGGTGGTTCTGGTGACCGGCGGCAATTCCGGGATCGGCCGGGGGATCGCGCGCACAGCGGCCGGCGAGGGCGCGCGGCTCGCGATCGCCGGGCGCGACGCCGAGAAGGGCGCGGCGACGCTCGAGGAGATCGAACGCGCCGGCGGCGAAGCCGCCTTCTTCGCCGGCGACCTGAGCCGGGAGGCCGACGCCCGGGACCTGGTCGCCCGGGCCCGGGAACGCTTCGGCCGGCTCGACGCGGTGGTCAACAACGCCGGCGTCGGCTCGCGCCGCTGCGGCGTCGAGGCGGGCGACGGGCCGGGCGTCCGGCTGCGCAAGCTGATGGGCCCGAACCTGGAGGCCGCCTATTACGTTTCCGCCTACGCCATGCCGGCGCTGAGGGCCGCGGGCGGCGGGGCGATCGTCAACATCTCCTCCACCGCCACATTTCACGGCAATTGGGGCACCTACGGCGTCGCCAAGGCCGCGGTCGAGGCGCTCACCCGGGCCCAAGCGGCCGAGGGTGCGCGCTATGGCATCCGCGCCAACGCCGTCTCGCCGGGCTGGATCGAGACCGACGCCACGCAGGACAGCGGCGCCAAGGCGGACTGGGAAGCCACCGCCTCGCTGCTCGGTCGCATGGGCCGGCCGGAGGAAATCGCCCGCGCCGTCGTCTTCCTCGCCTCCGACGAGGCCTCCTTCGTCACCGGCGCGACCCTCGTCGTCGACGGCGGGCTGACCGTCACGGACTATCCCTCGCTGCCGTTCCTCGAGGCCGTCGGCGCCTGGAAGCTGTTTCCGGGATTGGTGGACAGGGCCGGCGAAGACGGACCGGCGCCTCAGTAGACCAGCCGGTAGCGCTCGCACTGCTCTTCCGGGCTCAG